>JBDSTJ010000311.1:0-6408 GCA_039928335.1 Streptosporangiaceae bacterium
AAGTCCTGGAAGGACTGGATCGTCGGCAGTGCCTTCGACAAGTCGGTCCTGACGGTCCCCAAGGTCACGACCGACCCGTCCGCCGTCACACCGTCGGCCACGCCGGGGGTGACGGACTCGGCCACCCCCGGTGCGACCGGATCCGCCACCGGCACACCGTCGGACACGCCGTCGGGCACGGTGACGAGCCCGACGACGACTCCCTAGCGCCGCTTCTGCTTTTCTTGGCCGTTCTCCCCACCGGCTGACACGAAATTGCAGGTCACCTGCAGGGTCAGCTTGATGATTCTTGACGGTGGCACTCAGATCGCCACCGCAAGGCTGGAACCACATCGTCGTTGAGTGCTCATTCGGCCTCCACATCCGGTAGAAATCGGAGATGGACATCATCGAGGTGGCTGATCCAGGGGATGACCAGATCGACGCCTGGCACGCGCTGGTGTCCGCCGCGCACGTCCACGACCACCCTGGCGATCCCGAGCCCGACGCCGCCCAGACGGTCGGCTGGCTGCTGGGCGGGCCCCGGCGGCGGCTGTGGGCCGTCCCCGCCGCCGACGGCCTCGCGGCCGTCGCCTCGTTGCGGCTGCCCGGCGGGTTCGCGCCGGCTCGGCCCGGCGAGATCGACATCCACGTCCACCCCGCCCGGCGGCGGCACGGCCTCGGCGCGCGGCTGCTCGCCCTGGCCGCCCAGGGGCTGCGCGAGGACGGGCGGACCAGCGCGATCGCCCAGGCGGTCGCGGGCACCCCGGCGGTGCCGTTCCTGGAGGCCAACGGCTTCGAGTGCGTGCTGACCATGCGCGGGATGCTGTTGCGGAACGCCGACGTGAGCGCCGCCCGGCTGATCGCGCTGTCGTCGGGGCCTGCGGGGTACCGGCTGATCCGGTGGACCGGGACGGTCCCGGACGAGCTGGCCCCGGCGCTGGCCCAGGCCAAGCGGGCGATGGCCGACAATCCCGAGGGCAAGTCCGCCTGGGACGCCGACAGCGTGCGTGAGATGGCCGAAGCGGTGGCCAAGCGCGGCGACGACCTCTACACGGTCGCGGCCCTGCACGGTGAGGTCCTCGTGGGCTTCACCGAGATCGTGGTCCCGGGCGGCGGCGGCCCGCGGGCCGCCCAGTACGACACGGCCGTGCTGCCCGAGCACCGGGGGCGGCGGATCGGGATCTGGCTGAAGGCCTCGATGCTGGGCTGGATCCAGTCCGAGCGGCCCGAGGTCGAGGAGATCGAGACCGACAACGCCGACGACAACGCGCACATGCTCGCCGTCAACGAGGAGCTGGGCTTCGAGCCCCAGCGGGAGTACCGCGAGTATCAGGCCGCCGTGCGTGACCTTCCGTCACCGACCTAGAATGGTGTGGTGACTTCGGGTGATTACCTCAGATATCCCCATCTTTGGGGCGATCTGCTGACCTTCGTGGCGGAAGACGATGTCTGGCTCGCCTCGCTCGGCGGGGGTCGGGCCTGGCGGCTGTCGGGTGACCGGGTCCCGGTCAGTCATCCGCGGCTGTCCACCGACGGCACCCAGGTCGCCTGGACCAGCTGGCGGGACGGCGACCCTGAGGTCCAGCTGGCCTCGGTCGACGGCGGCCTCAGCGAACGGCTCACCTACTGGGGTTCGGCGAGCACCCGGGTCCGCGGTTGGACCCCCGGCGGCCGGGTCCTGGCGACGAGCTCGGCCGGACAGCCGTTCTCGCACTACACCTGGGCCTTCGCGGTGCCGGTCGACGGCAGTACCGCGGCCCGCCTGCCCTACGGGCCGGTCGACGACATCGCGCTGGCGGGCGCGCACCGGTCGGAGAAGGCGGCGCTGCTGACCGGCGGGGCCGGTGAACCGGCCCGGTGGAAGCGCTACCGCGGCGGCGGGATGGGCCGGCTGTGGACCGGCGACGCCCTCGAACCGGCCGAGTACCGTACCGACGCCGACGGCGACCTGCGGGTCGACGACCGGCACTTCACCCGAATCCAGGCCGACATCGGCGGGCACCTCGACTCGGTTCTGATCGTCGGGGACCGGATCGCCTTCCTGTCCGACCACGAGGGCATCGGCACGCTCTACTCCTGCACGGTCGGCGGCGACGACCTGCGGCGGCACAGTGACAACGCGACCTTCTACGCCCGGCAGGCCGCCACCGACGGGACCCGGGTCGTCTACGCCTCGGCCGGGCAGCTCTGGCTGCTGGACGACCTCGACACCGCGCCCCGGCTGCTCGGCGTCGAGCTGGGCGGGGCGGCTACCGCCCGCAGGCCCCGGCTGGTGACCGGCGAGGACAGGCTCGGCGGGTTCTCCTGCGACGAGACCGGCCGGGCCAGCGCCGTCGAGGTCGCCGGGACCATCCAGTGGGTGACCCACCGGCACGGTCCGGCCCGCACCCTGGCCGCCGACCCCAGGGCCCGCGCCCGGTTGCCCGCGGTGCTCGGCAGGGACACCGGTGGGGTCGCCTGGATCATGGACGCCGGGACCGACCTGCCGGGCGACGCCCTGGAGGTGGCTCCGGCCGCCGGGATCGAACCGGGCTCGACCCCGCGCCGGCTCGCCGCCGGCCGCCTCGGCTGGGCCGAGGACCTGGTCGCCGCGCCCGACGGGCTGCACGTGGCGGTCACCACCCGCGACGGAAGGCTGGTCCTGGTCGAGATCGAGTCCGGGGAGACCACCGACCTCGCCGTCACCGCCAACGGCAGGATCTCCGATGTGGTGTTCTCGCCCGACTCCGAATGGCTGGCCTGGTCGGAGCCCGAGACCGACCCGCTGCGCCGGATCAGGCTGGCCAGGCTCGCCGACCGGACCATCGTGGACGTCACCGACGGGCGCTTCGAGGACACCGCGCCCGCGTTCACCCTCGACGGCAAGTTCCTGGCGTTCCTGTCCTGGCGCGGTTTCGACCCGGTCTACGACCAGCACGTGTTCGACCTGTCGTTCCCGTTCGGCTGCCGCCCCTATCTGGTGCCGCTGGCCGCCGCCACCCCGTCGCCGTTCGCGCCCTCGGTCGAGGGCCGCGCCGCCAACGGCGAGGACGACAAGAAGGAGGAGGAGAAGAAGGAGGAACAGCGGGCGGTGGTGGATCTGGAGGGCCTGCCGGCCCGGATGGTGCCCTTTCCCGTCGAGGCCTCCCGTTATGCCGGGATGAGCGCGGTCAAGGGCGGCGTGGTCTGGATGAAGATCCCGCTCTCCGGCGAGCTGGGGGAGAGCGGACCCGCGCTGGACACCGCGCCGCTCCGCCCGTCCCTGGAGCGGTTCGACCTGACCACCGGCAAGTGCGAGGAACTCGCCGACACGGTCGACTCCTATGCGGTCAGTGGCGACGGAGAACGCCTGGTCGTCCGCGATCGGGGCCGGCTGCGGGTGGTGCCCTCGGGGTCCCCGGCCGGGGACGACGACGTCGTCAAGGTGGACCTGTCGCGGGCCAGGACCACGATCGACCCGACGGCCCGGTGGCGGCTGGCCTACGCCGAGGCCGGGCGGGTCATCCGGCACGAGTTCTGGCGTGAGGACCTGCTCGCCGACGTGATCAGGTGGGACGAGGTGCTGGAACGCTACCGGCCCCTGCTGGACCGCGTCGCCACGCCCGACGACTTCGCGGACCTGATGTGGGAGCTGCTCGGCGAGCTCGGGACCTCGCACGCCTACGCCTCGCGGGCCGGCTACGCGCGGGCGGGGGAGTGGCTGGGCATGCTCGGCACCGATCTGATCCGCGACGGCGAGGTCTGGCGGATCATCCGGATCCTGCCCGGTGAGTCCTCCGACCCGCGCGCCCGCTCGCCCCTGTCGGGGCCGGGCGTGGTGGTGCGGCCCGGCGACGGGCTGCTGGAGATCGACGGGGTCGCGGTCGACCCGGTGACGGGCCCGGGGCCGCTGCTGGCCGGGATGGCCGACACCCCGGTCGAGCTGACCATCGGCCCGCGTGACGGCGGGACGCCCCGCCGGGTCGCGGTGGTGCCGCTCCTGGACGACGAGCGGCTGCGCTACCAGGACTGGGTGTCGGGGCGTCGGCAGCACGTCCGGGCGGCCAGCGGCGGGCGGCTGGGCTATCTGCACATCCCCGACATGGTCGGGTTCGGCTGGGCGCAGCTTCACCGGGACCTGCGGGTCGAGATGGCCCATGACGGGATCATCGTGGACCTGCGCGGCAACCGGGGCGGCCACACCTCGCAGCTGGTCGTCGAGAAGCTCTCTCGCAAGATCATCGGCTGGGATGTGCCGCGGAACCGGCGGCCCTCGCCCTATCCCGAGAACGCCCCGCGCGGCCCGATCGTCGCGGTGGTCGACGAGCGGGCGGGCTCGGACGGGGACATCATCTCGGCGGCGATCAAGACCCTGGGCCTGGGCAAGGTCGTCGGCACCCGGACCTGGGGCGGGGTGGTCGGCATCGACGGCTGGCACCGGTTGGCCGACGGGACGTCCATCACCGCGCCCAAGTACGCCACCTGGTTCGATGCCTACGGCTGGGACCTGGAGAACCGGGGCGTCGAACCGGACCTCGAGGTCGTGATGACCCCCGAGGACTGGGTGGCCGGCCGGGACCCCCAGCTCGACGCCGCCGTCGAGATCGCGCTGACCGAGCTGGCCGGACGGCCGCCGCTGTCGCCGCCTACCCGTTGAGGAACCGTTCCAGGGGCAGGGTGGCCGCGCCCAGGGCGACGGCCTCCGGTCCGAGCCGGCACAGCTCGATCGACGTGGTCGAGAAGGGGTGTTTGAGGGAGTGCTGCCGGGCCACCTCCTGGATCGCCGGCAGGTAGCGGTCGCCCAGAAGCAGGCCGGCCCAGCCGCCGAGGATGATCCGCTCGGGGTTCAGCAGGTTGATCAGGCCGCCGATACCCGCGCCGAGATAGAGCACGGTCTCGTCCAGGATCCGCGCGGCGACGCTGCCGGGGATCTCCGCCTCGTAGATCAGCAGGGCCAGCGCGGACTCCTGGTCGGCACCCTCTGGTACGGTCCCACCGGCTTCCAGGAAGCGTTCGACGATCGCCTCCGCACCCACGTAGGCCTCCAGGCAGCCGCGGTTGCCGCACCGGCAGGTCCGGCCACCGCCGACGACGACGCTGAGGTGCCCGAGTTCGCCGGCGCTCGCGGTGGAGCCCCTGATCGGTGAGCTGTTGGAGATGATGCTCGCGCCCACGCCCGAACCGACCAGCGCGACGACCGCGTTGGAGGTGTCGCGGCCTGACCCGAACCACAGTTCGGCCTGGCCCATGGTGTTGGCGCCGTTGTCGAACAGCAGCGGCAGCCCGGTGCCCTCGCGCAGCAGCCGTTCGAACGGGACCATGTCCCAGCCGAAGGTCTGGGAGTCGACGACGACCTCGGGGGTCTGCTGGACGGTCCCCGGCACGCCCACGCCGACCCCGAGGATCGAGCGCGGCTCGATGCCGCTCTCGGCCAGCACCGCGGCCAGCCCGGCCAGGATCCGGGACGCCACGACCTCCGCGCCGTGCCGCAGTGGATCGAGCGGGAAGTCGGCTTTGGCCCGTTCGGTCATCGACAGGTCGAACAGCTCCACCCGGACCCGGGTCTCGCCCACGTCCACGCCCACCACGTACCCGTACTCCGGGTTGACCCGGAGCAGCACCCGGGGCCGTCCCCCGTCGGAGTCGACGTTGCCGACCTCGATGACAATGCCCTCATCGATCAGTTCACGCATGACGTTGCTGACCGATGCCGGACTCAGTCCGGTGGCCAGGCTCAGTTCCTGACGGCTTCTGGGGTCGCCGAAGTAGAGCGACCACAGCAGCATGGATCGGTTGTCCCGTCGCAGGTCGCGCACAGTGCCCCGCTTGCGCTCGGCCATCGTTCGCTGGTCTCCCTTTTTGTCACAGCTTCCTCCACAACGTGAAGGAAGTCATCTCGTCCCCTTGACGATCTCGCGCCCTCCGAGTTAAATCAAGTCCTGAAATAAGCCGTGTCCCAAGTCACACCGGGGCAAACGGCCTGGTAGTACCCTCGATCACCCCCACCCGGCTCCCCACCCAGGAGCCACAGCAGAGAACCCAAGGGGAACACTGTGCGGATTGCAGCAAAAATCGCCCCCGTGCTGGCACTGGCACTCCTCGCCACCTCGGCGGCGGCCTGCAGCAGCGACGACGACAAGACCGGCGGCGACACCAAGGCCGCCGGTGCGACGATCAAGTACTGGGCGTCGAACCAGGGCACCAGCCTGGACAACGACAAAGAGATCCTCACCCCCGAGCTGGCCAAGTTCACGGCCTCGACCGGCATCAAGGTCGAGCTCGAGGTCGTCGGCTGGCCCGACCTGCTCAACCGGATCCTGGCGGCCACCACCTCCGGCCAGGGCCCCGACGTCCTCAACATCGGCAACACCTGGTCGGCCTCGCTCCAGGCGACCGGCGCGTTCCTGCCCTTCGACGACGCCGCCCTCACCAAGATCGGTGGCAAGGAGCGCTTCCTCGGCCCGAGCC
>JBDSTJ010000312.1:0-4501 GCA_039928335.1 Streptosporangiaceae bacterium
AGCGGGCTTGGCTTCCTGCGGCACGACGTTTCCGGCGTCCAGACGGGCCGCGAGCGCCGCGACAGTCGGGCTCTGGAAGACCTCACGCAGGGTCGTCTCCAGATGGAGTACGGCGCGGATCCGGTTCACCAGCCGCACCGCGAGCAACGAGTGCCCGCCCACCCGGAAGAAGTTGTCGTCGACCGACACCGGCCTGCCGTCGAGGACTTCGGAGAACAGGGCGACGAGCGCCGTCTCGACCGGTCCGCTGGGCGGGCGCGCGGCAGCGGGCTCCGCCGCCGGATCGGGCAGTGCGGCATGGTCCAGGGAGCCGGTCCCGGTCAGTGGAAGCCCGCCGAGGGAGACAACGGCCGAGGGCACCAGATGGTCGGCCAGGACTTCGGCGACCGACGCGCGCAGTGCCGCGCCGTCGATGACCGCACCGTCCCGGGCGACCACGTACGCCACGACCTCGCCGTGACGGACCACGACCGCCGCCTGGGCGACCGAGGGCTGCCGAGCGAGCACGGCCTCGACCTCCGCGGTGAGGACCTGGCCGCCCCGGACCACCGGACGGCCCGCGGCGGAGCCGAGATACCGGAGCGTGCCGTCGCCGGCCCGGCGGACCAGCTCCCCGGTCCGGACCATGCGCTCACCATGATGGCCGAACGGATCGGCCACGAAGGACGCCGCCGATCCGGCGGGGTCGGCAGGACAACCGTCGGCCAGCCCCGGGCCTGCGACATAGAGTTCGCCCGGTACACCGGCGGGCACCGGCCGCAACCGCTCGTCCAGCACATAGCGCCTGCCGTGCACGGAAAGACCGGCGTCCAGGCCCCGGGCGAAGACGACGCGCACGTGGCCGAGCCGCCGCCGCGCTCGGGCCAGGTCCTCGGCCGACGGCGCCTCGCCGACGATCGTCACCTGACTCAGCCCCTTGAGCGCCTCGTCCTCGATCATCGGGGTGAAGACCCGGGCGGGCAGGACCACGGCTGTGAGCCCGTGCTCGGCGATCAGGCCGGGATGCGGCGCGTCCGCCATCACACAGGTCCCGCCGACGAGCAACGCACCCCAGAATTCCAGGGCGAACGCGCTCGAGGAGGCCGGCGAGCACTGGAGCCAGGTCTGCGGGCCGTCGACGAGACGGCCGCCCAGCACCAGGTCGACAACCGCGCGATGGGAGAACAGGAGCGTGCGCCCCCCGGTGCGCAGCACGCAGGCGGCGTCCCCGGGATCGAGGATGCCGGGTGCGCCGGCCGGGGCACCCGGACGCCTCCGGACGATGCCGGTCGCGGATATCACCGCGGACACCTCAGCGCCGGCCGGGGCGTAGGCGGCCCCGCATTTGAGGACGCCCACGACGGCCACCGCCAGTGCGAGGCCCCGCTCGAGGTCCAGACCCACAAGGTCGCCCCGCCGTACCCCGAGCTCGCGCAGCTCGCCAGCGAGCCGGTCAGCGTCGTCGTTCAGCGCGGCGTACGTCCGGCTCGTCCCGTCGGTGACGAGCGCGATCGCACCGGGAACCGTGCGCACCCGGTGCTCGAAACGCTCGACGAGCGTGCCGTCCTGCCCGGTGCCCGGCTCCGGTTCCTGGTCCTCGACGGACAGGGCGATGTCGGCGACCCGCCGATCCGGCTCGGCGGCGACCTGGGTGAGCACGTCCGTCAGAAGGCGGGCGATGAGAGCCGGATCGCTCTCCTCGAAGAGGTCGGCGGCGCACTCGACGGCGCCCGACAGCCCGTCGGGTCCCCCGGCGGCATCGCGACGCTCCCGGATGGCCACCGTGAGGTCGAACTTGGCCACCCCGCTGTCGATCGGGACCTCCGTGCCCGACAGCGGGGACCTCCCCTGCCCGAAATCGGTCTGGACGCTCAGCATGACCTGGACGAGCGGATGGTGGGAGGCCGACCGCGCCGGGTTCAGGTGCTCGACGAGCAGATCGAACGGCACATCCTGATGGGCGTAGGCCGCCAGGTCGCTCTCCCGGACGCGGGCGAGGAGTTCGGCGAACGTCAGGTCGCCGGACACGTCGGTGCGGAGCACGAGCGTGTTGACGAAGAACCCGACCAGATCGTGCAGCGCCTCGTCGTCCCGTCCGGCGACGACCGTGCCGATCGGCAGGTCGGTGCCCGCGCCGAGCCGGGACAGGACCGTCGCGAGCGCGGCCTGCACGACCATGAAGAGGGTCGCTCCGCAGCCCGCGGCGACCCTGGCCAGGCCGCGGTGCACGTCGGCACCGATCTCGAACGGCATCAGGCCGCCGCGGTGGCTGGCCGTCGCGGGACGGGCCCGGTCGCTGGGGAACTCCAGCAGTGCGGGCGCGCCGTCGAGCGCCCCGGCCCAGTAGGCGAGCTGACGGGCCACCGGGCTGTCGGTGTCGGCCGGATCGCCCAGAAGTGCGCGCTGCCATACCGCGTAGTCGCCGTACTGGACCGGCAGCGGCTCCCAGGCCGGGGCTGTTCCGGCCGCGCGGGCGGTGTAGGCCGCACCGAGGTCGGCCAGCAGCCGGCCGACCGACCAGCCGTCCCCGGCCACATGGTGGACGACCGCGACCAGGATCATGCCGCCCTCCATCACCTCGACGAGCGAGACCCGGACCGGAATCTCAGCGCCCACATCAAAGACCTGGGCCGCGAGAGCGTCGACCGCCCCGGCCGCCCCGGCCTCGCGGACGCCCACCACGTTCACCGCCGGCCGCACATCCTCGAGGACCACCTGGAAGGGTTCGTCGTCGACCACGGAGAACACCGAGCGCAGCACCTCGTGCCGCGCCACGACATCGGCCAGGGCGGCCTCCAGGATCGCGGCGTCCACCTCGTGGTCCAGACGCACGACCACCGGGATGTTGTAGGAGCGGCCCGCGCCTTCGAGCTGGTCCACGAACCAGAGCCGGCGCTGGGCATAGGACAGCGGTGCCGGGCCGCCGTCCGATCTCGGGACGAGCACGGGCCTCGTCCCGTCGACGAGTTCGCCGACACGCCCGTCGAGGCCGACGACGGTCGGTGCGAGGAACAGGTCCCGGATGCCGACCTCGATGCCGAGCACCGACCGCAGCCGGTTCACCAGCCGCACACCCAGCAGCGAATGCCCGCCGGAGCGGAAGAAGTTGTCGTGGCCGGCGACGAACGGTTGCCCGAGCGCCTCAGCGAAGAGCCCTGCGATGATCTCCTGCCGGGGGGTGAGCGGACCCGACAGGACCGCCCGGTCGGTGACCTTCACGGCCCCGGCCAGCCGCTGCCTGCGGTCGGCGAGACCTGCCCGTTCGGCGGCGGACGCCGATTCGAGCGAGCTCACGTGCGTGTCCGGGTCGGCCGCCGCGGCCTCCAGCACCCGGACGAACAGGTCGAGGAGCAACGCGGCCGTGTCCTTCTCGAAGAGGTCCTCGGCGTACTGCCACCAGATCTCCATGCCCTCGCCGGTCTGGGCGCAGAAGACGGTCAGGTCGAACTTGGCGGCCCGCAGGTCGACCGGCTCGATCCGCCCGGTCAGGTCGCCGAGCTCGATCCCGGTCCGCAGGTCGCCGTCCACGGTGAGCATGACCTGGAAGAACGGGTGGCAGGCGAGCGACCGTTCCGGGTTGAGATGCTCGACCAGCAGGTCGAACGGCAGGTCCTGGTGGGCGAACACGCCGAGGTCGGTCTCCCGCACCCGGACCACCAGGTCCGTGAACGAAGGGTCGCCGGACACGTCGGTGCGCAGCACGACCGCGTTGACGAAGAACCCGACGAGGTCGTCGAGCGCCTCCTCGGCGGAGCGGCCGGCGACCGCGGACCCGATCGGGATGTCGTCCTGCCCGCTCGCCTGGGCGAGCGCGACGGCGAGCGCCGCCTGGAAGACCATGAACAGACTCCCCCGGCAGCGCCGGGCCAGCGCGGTCAGTTCACGCACCGCCGGCGCACCGATCCTCCCGACGACCAACCCGCCGCGGCCGGTCGGCTCGGCCGGGTGAGGGCGGTCGGCCGGCAGGGCGATCCGGCCGGGGATGCCGGTCAGTGCGGCACGCCAGTAGTCGAGCTGTTCGGAGATCTCGCTGCCGGGGTCGGACGCCTCGCCCAGGAGGTCCCGCTGCCAGAGCGTGAAGTCGGCGTACTGCACCGGCAACGGCTCCCAACCGGGGGCGCGGCCGGCCGACCGGGCGGCGAACGCGGCCGACAGGTCCCGCAGCAACGGCCCGAGTGATCCGCCGTCCGTCGCCACATGGTGGATCAGCACCACCAGGACGGACCCGCCGCCGTGGACGAACAGGCGGGCCCGGATCGGCACGTCGACCAGCAGGTCGAAACCTTCGCCGCAGAACGCGGCGACGAGCCCGTCGACCGTGTTCTTCACCGGGTCCTTTACCGGGTCCGCCCCGCACTCCACCACCTCGAGCAGGCTGTCGGGCGTGGGCAGGACCCGTTGGTAGGGCTCGCCGTCGGCCAGGGGCAGCACGGTCCGCAGCACCTCATGGCGGTCCACCACGTCGGTCAGGGCCCGGTCGAGGACGACCGGGTCCGGGACGCCGGGCAGCCGCACCACGACG
>JBDSTJ010000313.1:0-8058 GCA_039928335.1 Streptosporangiaceae bacterium
ACCCCGGAAACCTCGACCCGACCGACCAAACCCGCCAGACCCGCCTCACCGATATCCAGGGCACGACCCACCCGCTCGGCCAACTCCAGACACACCGCCCCCGACCCCGGAGCCTCCCGCCCCGCCAACTCCAGGACAACGGTCTCCAGCACCTCGACCAGTTGACCGGTCGAGGCAGAGGAGAACCCCGCCATTACATCCATGGTTCGATTCTACGTTCCACACCAACCATTCACCATGCTTTAACAGAAAGGATCTAGAACAAACCATCGAGCACCATTGTAATGGTCGCAATGTCGCGAATGGCCGATAATTCGAGAGGGTATCGAGGACCCAGTCTCGCCCCGGCCAACCGAGAATGAGCGCATTCTCACATCGTGAGGCCGGTGATCGTGGTTTTCGATCGACCACTCGCCGTGGACGCATAGGCGAGCAGCTGTGGTCCGGCCTGGGCCTGGATCGGGGGACCCGTCACGGGTGCTGTTCGTTCGATCCGCCAGTCGCCGCCAGGGAGCACCCGGATGAATTTACTGTGCGGCACGGGCGGCGTCCCGTTCGATTCCCTCGACGAGGTAGCGGAGGTGGAGCTCGAACAACTGCTCCGCCTCCGCTACGGACATCGCGGGGGCGTCGCCGATCCGGGGGCGGGAGGAGGTGCCGCGTTTGCCCTCGAAGCGGCTCGGCTCGACCAGGGTGCCGGCGACCGTGGTCCACACGACCAGACGGCAGGCCCGGACGGCGACGTCCGGGGCGAACCCCGCCTTGCCCAGTGCCTCGATGAGGGGTCTCGACACTTCCACGTACGGGGAGCGGCGGTGGCCGAGGAGGCGGAGGAGGTCGGTGGTGGCCAGGAGGCGGTCGCGCAGTGCCGTCGCCCAGCGTAGGGCGTAGACCTGCCAGGGCTCGCCCGGCTCCTGGTCGGGGACGGCGTTGGCGAGGAGATGGCAGGACATGGCGTCGAGGAGGGATTCCTTGTTCCCGATCCGGCTGTACAGCGGTACGGGGGAGACGCCGAGGCGGGCGGCGACCGTCCGCATGCTGACGGCGTCCAGGCCCTGATCCCTGAGGATCTCCACCGCGGCCTGGACGATCTCGTCGGCGTCCAGTTCGAAAGCGGGCCGCCCGGGCATGATCAGTTCCCCTCCCCGACTCCGTTTTCACCGGCGAGCAGCGGCATGCCGCTACTCGCCGGTGAAAATCGGGTCGCGCTTCTCGAGGAAGGCGCGAGGGCCCTCCATGGCGTCCTTGGACTGCATGACGGCGGTGCCCAGCGGCATCTCGATCTCGAAGGCCTGTTCCTCGGGGAGGGTTTCGGTCTGGCGGAGGGTGGCCAGGATGGCCTGGACGGCGAGGGGGCCGTTGCGGGCGATGCGGTCCGCGATCTCGCGGGCTTTCGTGAGGGCCTGGCCGTCGGGCACCACGTGGTTGATCAGACCCAGTTCGTAGGCGCGGTGGGCGGTCAGGTCCTCACCGGCGAGCAGCATCTCGGCGGCCACGGCATAGCCCATCTGCCGACGCAAACGTACCGTCGAGCCCGCCATCGGGAACAGGCCCCGCTGCACCTCGGTGACGCCGAACACGGCGCTCTCGCCGGCGACACGGATGTCGGTGCCCTGGAGGATCTCGGTCCCGCCGGCCCGGCAGAAGCCCTCGGCTGCCAGGATCACGGGCTTGGCGGGCCGGTAGGTCTTGAGGTAGGCCCGGAGCGAGAGGCCGGGGTCGTCCTGCAACCGGATGATCCACTCGTTGTCCCGAACCCGGTCGCGCAGACGGAGGATCTCGCGCAGGTCCATGCCGGCGCAGAAGGTGTTGCCCTTGCCGGTGAGGACGGCCACCCGCAGCGAGTCGTCCTCGTCGAGGCGGACCCAGGCGTCGTACAGCCGGCAGAGCACCTCGGCGTTGGTGGCGTTCCGCTTCTCCGGCCGGTTGATGGTGACGGTCAGCACGGGGCCGTCGGCCTCGACGAGGACGAGCGGGGCCGGGGTGGGTTCAGACATCGGCGCCGTTCTCCTTGGCGAGTGCGTTGGCTTCGAGTGCGTTGGCTTCGAGTGCGTTGGCCAGGTCGCGGAGTTTGTTCTTGGCGACCTTGTCCAGGGTGGCGCGAGGGAAATCGGCGACGACGTGTACGGCCCGGGGCACTTTGAAGTCGGCCAGCTCAGCCGTGCAGCGCTCGATGACGGCCGCCCCGAACTGGGCGTCGTCTCCCTGGGCCGCGGGACCCCGGACCACGAAGACCACGGGTACTTCGTCCAGCATGGGGTGCTTGCGGCCCACGACGGCGATGTCGGCGATGCCCGGCACCTGCCGGCAGACGTCCTCCACCTCGCGGGCCGAGACGTTCTCGCCGCCGACCTTGAGCAGGTCGGCGTCCCGTTCGCAGTAGACGAGGCTGCCGCCGTCCGACCAGCGCACGATGTCGCCGGTTTTGAACCAGCCGTCGTCGGTGAAGCTCTTGGCCATGGCTTCGGGGTTGTCGTAGTACTCAGAGAAGAGCTGGATGCCCCGGGTGCCCCGCACCCACAGCTCGCCGGGCTGGTCCTTGACGCAGGCCTCGCCGGTCGCCTGGTCCACGATGATCATCTCGTAGCCCGGGGTGGGCCTGCCCATGGAGCGGGTGAGGAGGGGAAGCCCGGGGCCGGCCGTCGTGGCGTGGACGACCGTCTCGGTCATGCCGTAGGCGGGGACGACACGGAAGCCCAGCATGGCTTCGAGCTCCGGCACGACCAGCCCGAACACGCCCGCTTTCAGCGAGTTCGCGGGGACGGCCTGGCCGATGATCGCGTTGATGACGAACGGGAGGAGCGAGATGTGGGTCACCCCGTGCGCGGTGACCACCTCCCAGAAGCGCGAGGAGGAGAACTTGGGCTGGAGCACCACCGTGCCGCCCACTCCCAGCGTGGTCCACAGCGCCCAGCTCTGGGAGTTGACGTGGAAGAACGGGAGATAGGCCAGGTAGGTGTCATCGGCCGTCATCGAGATGTTGGTGGGCCCGACCCGGCCGGCCCACAGGGCGTTGGCGTGGGTGTGCACCACGGCCTTGGGCCGCGACGTGGTTCCCGAGGTGAACAGGATGCCGGCCGGGGCCATCGGCTCGGGCTCCCGCTCGGGGAGGGAGTCCCCGTCGCCATAGAGGTCGGCGAAGAGGTCGGTGCAGGGGTTGGCGAACGGGCCGAGACCCGCGCCCTCCTCCGACGTGGGCTTCTCGCCGCCGTTGTCCTCGGTGACGGCGACCCAGGCGAGGTCGGGTGCGGCCTCCTGCACCACCGCGGCATGGCGGGGCTGGGTGATCGCCCCGACGCAGCCGGTCTTCTGGACGAAGTAGGCGACCTCGCTCGCGGCGCTGCGGGTGTTGGTGGTGACCGCGACCGCGCCGAGGGTGGCGCAGGCATACCAGGCGAGCACCATCTCGGGGCAGTTGTCGGCGTGCAGCAGCACCTTGTCGCCCTTGCTCACCGCGCGCTCGGCCAGCCCGGCGGCCAGGCTGCGGACGTCGGCCCAGAACTGGGCGTACGTCCAGGTACGGCCCTCTCCGTGGCGGGGTTCCCAGATGAGAAGGGCCTTGTCGGGCTGACGCTCGGCCCAGGTCCGCAGAAGCCAGGGGATGTCCTGGCCCGCGAACTGCAGGGCGGCCACCTGCGTTTCGTCCATATGAGCTCCCATCAGGCGCGACAATCCCAAAAAATTACACCGTAATGTTGGTGTAATCAAGGTCGCGGCCAGGGTGCTCATCAACAGGATGCCTCGGACCGGCACCCTCAGCGGGCGGCCGGCTTGATCGCGGATCCCCAGGCGTGTACGACGGGCAGCGTTGTGCGTTCGGGCTCGTCGGGCAGATTTTCGCCGAAGATCTCCCGCAGCAGGGTGTGCACGACCGGGTGGAGCCGCTCCTCGGCGAACCGTTCGAAGTCCTGCTCCGACTCCCAGACGTCGACGTACCGGAGCCCGCCCTCGGGACGTTCGATCGCCAGGTGCAGGACGAGCCCGGCCGGCGCCTGCGGGCCGAGCCCGTCGGTGATCCGCTGGTAGAACGTGGCGTCGATCGGTACGTCCTGAGTGAACGCGTAGACCATGACCGGCCTCCCCAATTACATCCGAAGTTCCTTCGGATGTAATGTAGGTCCCATGTCCGACCCAGTCAAGAGACGGTCCTATGCGGTCGCCGGCCGGCAGCGGCAGTCAGCGGCCACCCGGCAGCGCATCATCGACGCCGGCCGCGAACTCGTCCTGGCCAGCGGCTACCGTGCCACCACGGTCGCCGCGGTCGCCGCGCTGGCGGGTGTCAACGTCGACACCGTCTACCGGCTCGTCGGCCGCAAACCGGTCCTGATGCGCGAGTTGATCGAGCAGGCCCTGTCCGGCACTGACCACGCCGTGACCGCAGACGAGCGCGCGCACGTCATGGCGATGCGCGCCGAACCCGACCCGGTCGTCAGGCTCACGCTCTACGCACAGGCCATGCGCGAGACGCACGCGCGGCTGGCCCCGCTGTTCCTGGCGTTGCGCGACGCCTCCTCGACCGAACCGGACGCCCGGAACCTCTGGCAGCAGATCAGCGACCGGCGCGCGACCAACATGCGCACGCTCGCCGGTGAACTTCCCCTGCGCGATGGCCTGTCGGTCGAGGACGCCGCCGACACCGTGTGGGTCCTGAACAGCCCCGAGCTGTTCGTCCTGCTCACCGACGAACGCGGCTGGCCACCGGAACGGTACGAACGCTGGCTCGCCGACGGCCTGTGCCGCATGCTCCTGCCGCCACTCCGGTGACCGGCCACCCCGGTGACCGGCCGAGCCGGGATTCGTGCTGATGCGGGCCCCGGCGGCAGTGGGCCACACCGGGAACAGTTCCCTCTCGGGGCGTGCTGAGGGCCGACGGCGACCCGGTAGGGCGTCAGCCGGTCACGGTGAGATTCTTCTTGACGCCCCTCGACCTGGGAGCGGACGGAAGGCCCGGGAAGCCGGGCCCGCGCGGACCGGTGGCCCCGGTGGCCCCGGTGGCTCCGGTCGCTCCGGTCGCTCCGGTCGCCCCGGTCGCTCCGGTCGCCCCGGCCGGGGGCGTGGGCGCGCTCCGACCGGTCGGACCGGTAGCTCCGGTCGGACCGGTAGCTCCGGTCGGACCGGTCGGGCCGGCGACGTTGCAGGCGGACTGGAAGATGGTGTTGGTGTCGAGGCTGACCTGGCCGTTGCGGGCGAGGGCGCGGCCGTTGATGGTGGAGCCCGTCGTGACCGAGATGGACGTCAGGGCCATGATCGTGCCGATGAAGGTGGTGTTGGTGCCGAGCGTCGCCGAACTGCCGACCTGCCAGTAGACGTTGCAGGCCTGGGCGTCGTTGACGAGCGAGACCCGGCTCGTCGACCCGGTGATGAGCGTCGAGGCGACCTGGAAGATGAACACCGCGTTCGGGTCGCCCTGAGCGTCGAGGGTGACGGTGCCGGTCAGTCCGAGTGACGAGGTCGACTTGTAGACGCCGGCGACGAGCGTCCGCCCGACGAGGTCGCCGGCGACGGTGGTGACGGGTGTCCGTCCTGCGGCGTCGTCGTAGGCGGTGATCAGGTCCGACTGGGCCTGGAGGGCGACGGCGTCGGCGGAGTGCTGGGCGCCGGCCGCCAGGCCGGGCGGGAATCCAGTGATCGCGCTGCCGGGGCTCACACCGAGGTCGCCGGACAGGACGGTGGGGCCGGTGTTGGTGACGGTCGTCCCGGCCAGGACGGAGAACGCGGCGACGGTGCCGAGCCCGACCGGCGCGGGTGCCGCGCTCGCGTCCGTCCGCATCCCGACCAATACGGCCACCGCGACGGGAACGACCAGAAGGCCCGAGGTGAGCCAGGAAAGTCCCTTGCTGCGCTGACTCGTTCCGATATCGCCGTTCTGCATACGTTATCCATTCTACCGAAAGCGGGCGATATCCTCGAATGGCAAAAAAGAATCGGAGAACGAACGCCTCTGATTCGTCGAGAAGGCGCTTCGAGAGATGCCGCAACGAATTCTACTAAGCTACTCAACAGGGATCGAAAGACAACTTCCGGATCCGGGGATCGTGGTAAACGATCTTTTACCGAACTCGCATACGGAGCACCCATTGCCCATTCATCGGCTTGTCGCGTCTTCGCGCCGGATGTCGCGCGCGGTCATCCTGGCTGCCGTCACGGCTCTGATCTCGGGATCCTGTGCGTCCCGTGGAACCGAGCGTCCACCACGGCCTCCTCTTCCCGTCCGGTCCACCGAGTTCTCGGCAAGCCTGATGAAGATACTGCCGCGAGCGACGACCTTTGCCACGCTGCGCGGTGCTCCGGCCGACCCGATGCCGTTCAGTTTCAGCGACGGCCACATTGTGCATCCGGTCGAGGAGCAGATTGTCTTCGCCTCGCCCGACGGCGCTCCGCTGGCCGTCCTGCCGACCACCGAACTGAAGAGCCCGACCTGGGTGCCGGTGATCGACACCATTCCCGGATGGCACCGGATTCTGCTGCCGAGCAAACCGAACCGGTCCACCGGATGGATCCGCGCCACGCCGGGCGGGCTCCAGCACGCCCGCAGCACATACCGGATCCATATCGAGTTGGGCATCCGGCGGCTCAGCCTGCTCAACCACAACAGCCCGGCCCGTGCGTGGAGCGTCGCCGTCGGCGCCACGTCCACCCCGACCCCGACCGGCCGCACCTACCTCCTGGCGTCCCTGCTGCCAGAGCACCCGACATACAGCCCGCGCATCCTCCCGTTGGGCATCCACTCCGCCAGCATGGACACCTACGGCGGTGGCCCCGCCACCGTCGCCCTGCACGGCTGGCCGGACGACACCGTCTTCGGCCGCGGTGCCAGCCACGGCTGCGTTCGCGTCCCCGCCAAGGCCCTGCGCGCCCTGGCCGGGATCCCCCTGGGAACTCCCGTCCTGATCAGTCCCTGAACCGCTTCCCTCCGGGGGAGGCGGCCGTTCGGCGTGGCGTCACCCGGCAGGTTTCCCGGCAGGTTTCCCGGCAGGGCACGGCGGGGCACAGCGGGGCACGGCGGAAGTGTGTCCCGATTGACGGAGGAATGGTGCGTCCCGGGTCGTCCATGAGCGCTATCTTGTGCACACAACGCCCGGCACACGGATGGGACGTGCGCCTTCCATGTCTTTTGAGGACTCGACGCAGCTGTTGTTCGCCGGCCGGTACCAACTGGAGCGGCCGATCGGCAGCGGCCGCACCTCCACGGTGTGGCGAGCGTGGGACGAGACGCTCGGCCGGACCGTCGCGGTCAAGGTCGTGAGTGTCGCGCTGCTTCCCGACGTGCTGCTGCGCGCGCGACTGCTGGAGCAGACGCGGCTCGCGGCCGCGCTGAGACACCCGGGCCTTCCGGCGATCTACGACTTCGGCGAGGCTTCCGTACCGGGCGGCCGTGACACCCCCTTCATCGTCATGGAGCATCTCCAGGGCGAGAGCCTGGCGGCGCGGCTGGCCCGCGGCATTCTGGATCGGGACGAGGCATCCGGGGTCTGCGGGGCGGTGGCGAACGCGCTGGCGATCGCGCGCGACGCCGGACTCGTCCACCATGACGTACGGCCATCGAAGATCTTCCTGGCCGAGGACGGCGTTCGGCTTCTCGGCCTGGGCACCGGCCTGCCGTTCGCTGCCGGACAGGAGCCGGTGGTGTCCCCCTACACCGCTCCAGAGCAGCGCGAGGCGACAACCGGCACCGGTGCCGCCGATGTCTATGCGCTGGGCATCGTCCTGGCGGAGGCCACGACCGGGCGGCTGCCCGGCGAGGATTCGCTGAGCGCGGAGCTGCCGGACGGCATCGCGCAGCTCTGCGCACGATGCTGGGCCGAGGACCCCCGGGACAGGCCCACGGCCACGGAGATGGCTGAGATCCTGGCCAATCCCGTGCCCGCGAAGCCGCCCGTCTTCGAGACGACCACAGCGCTGAAGGAGTATCCAGATCAGCCACCGCAGGCGGCGGACCTCATCGCCCCGCGCCCGCCCCGGCGGCGGCCGCCCACCCGCAGGCAGCGGGCCAGGAGGGTCAGGCGGGTCAGGCGGGTCGTGCTGGCCACGCTGCCCGTCGCTCTCATCGTCCTGCTC
>JBDSTJ010000314.1:0-3219 GCA_039928335.1 Streptosporangiaceae bacterium
GAAGACCGTGTTGAGGCGGCCGTCGAACTCCTCCAGGCGGATCGGCCCGTACTGGAGGGTCACCACGCGGCCGCCGTCGCTGACGATCACTTGGTCGGGCGGGCCCAGCGCCGACGGCACCAGCAGCGGGAAACCGGCCTGGCGGCGGGCCTGGTCGAGGGTGCTCTCGGTCTGGCCGGGCAGGGACGGCGAACCGGCCGGTGTGGGGCCGGGCGTGCCGCTGAACTCGACACCCGCGAACCGCAGCAGATGCCCGGCGAAGGCCCGGCCCTGCGGGGTCGCCGCCGCCAGGACCACGGCCGCGAGCAGCGCGGCCAGCCGCTGCGCGGGCGCGGTGAACCGGGCGACCAGCGCCTCACAGGCGTCCAGGTCGCCAGCCTTCGCCCGCGCGATCAGTTCGTCGTCCTCGTCCTGCATCCAGGCTCTCTACACCGCCGGCCGCCGATCGGTTCCCGGGGCAAGGCTGCCGTCAGCTGCAATAGGATCGCAATAGCGAATCCTGGAGGAAATGGCATGGCGGGGAACGTACGACCGATCACGCTCATCGGGGAACCGGTGCTGCACAGGCCGCTGCGCGAAGTCGGCGAGTTCGACGACGCGCTGCGTGAACTCGCCGACGACATGTTCGCGAGCATGTACGCCGCCAACGGGGTGGGCCTGGCCGCCAACCAGATCGGCGTCGATCTGCGGATCTTCGTATACGACTGCATGGACGATCACGACCAGCAGCACAAGGGCGTCATCGTGAACCCCACGCTGGAGTTCCCGGCGGCCAAGGACCGGAAGCTGGAGGCCGACCAGGAGGGCTGCCTGTCGGTCCCCGGCCCCTACGCCGAGCTCGCCCGGGTCGACCACGTGCACTGCCTCGGCTTCGACCTGGACGGCAACCCGGTCAACGTGCACGGCACCGGCCAGTTGGCCCGCTGCCTGCAGCACGAGACCGACCACCTCAACGGCAAGCTCTATGTCGACCGGCTGTCGGCCAAGGCGCGCAAGGCCGTGCTGAAGGAGTACGCCGCCCTGCACGCCGACGACGCCAGCACCGACGACGCCAGCACCGACGCCTAGCCAGCACTGACGCCTAGGCCGGCAGGTCGAACTCCGTCAGCGTCCTGCGCAGGTGCCCCACCAGCTCCAGGGTCCGGCCGAACATCTCGGTCGCCTCGTCGAGCTGTTCGAGGGTCGCCGCCAGCGGGCTGTCGTCATCGGACAGCAGCACCTCGGCGAACAGCGCCGAGGTCGCCGCGACCAGCCCGGCCGCCGCGCTCTGCGCGGCCAGCCCGCTCATCCCGGTGAGCTGCCGGGCCGTGCGCATCATGCGTTTGATGCCCGCGACCGGCATCTCCTCGGGCCCGAGCGCCGACCGGTAGCCGGCGTCGAACCGGGTCCAGTCGTTGTTGTGGCCGCCGGCTCCCGCGCACTGCTCGACGGTGGCGACCAGCCGTCCGAGGAGGAACGCGGCGTCGCGGTCGGGCGGCCTGCCGGCTTCGTCGGGGCGCAGAACGGTGAGAGCCTTGCGCACGACCCGCACGTCGATCCCGAAATTGTTGACGTCTCGCATGTCCGAGCCCCTGTCCGAAGTGGAAGTTCCGCTCCGCCATGCTGAACCCCTGAGTCGCCCGCGAACAGACCGAATCCGGTTCTGTGGACAACCCAGCCCGCTACCTACCAGTACATCCAGGAATCTTCTTCGGAGAGGCAGTTACCGTGACCGAGTTCGAGGCCGGCGACGACCTGATCGCCTTCTGGCGGGAGCGGCACCTGTGCACGCTCACCACCCTGCGCGCCGACGGGTCCCCGCACGTCGTACCGGTCGGGGTCACGTTCCAGCCCGAGACAGGCGTCGCCCGGGTCATCTGCGACGGCGGCTCCCGCAAGGCTCGGCATGCCGGCCGCGCCGGGGCCCGGGTGGCCGTCTGCCAGGTCGACGGGGCCCGCTGGTCCACCTTCGAGGGCACCTCGGTCGTGAAGTCCGACGCCGAGTCGGTCGCCGAGGCCGTACGCCGCTACACCGAGCGCTACAGGGAGCCCCGGGTCAACCCCCACCGGGTCGTCATCGAGATCCAGATCACCCGGCTGCTCGGCACCGTGCGATGACCGTCCACTTCGTCGGCGCGGGCCCCGGCGCCGCCGACCTGATCACTGTGCGCGGGCAGCGGATCATCGCCGCCGCCCCGGTGTGCCTCTACGCTGGCGCGCTGGTCCCGGTGGAGCTGCTGGAGTCCTGCCCGCCAGGTGCGCGCCTGGTCGACACCGCAGACCTGACCCTCGACCAGATCGTCGCCGAACTGGTGGCCGCGCACGAGGCCGGCCACGACGTGGCCCGCCTGCACTCCGGCGACCCGTCGGTGTTCAGCGCGATGGCCGAGCAGATGCGCCGTCTCGAAGCCGCCGGTGTCCCCTACGACGTGGTCCCCGGCGTTCCCGCCTTCGCCGCCGCGGCCGCGGCGCTCAAGCGCGAGCTGACCGTGCCCGGCGTCGGCCAGACCGTGATCCTCACCCGTACCTCGGCCCGCGCCACCCCGATGCCGCAGGGCGAGGATCTGGCCTCGCTCGGCCGCAGCCACTCGACCATGGTCCTGCACCTGGCCGTGCAGCGCATCGACGAGGTCGTCGCCGAACTCGTCCCCGGCTACGGTGCGGACTGCCCCGCGGCCGTGGTCGCCCACGCCTCCCGCGACGGTGAGATCATCATCCGGGCCGCCCTCGCCGACCTCCCCGCCCAGGTTCACGCCGCCGGCATCAAGCGCACCGCCGTCATCATCGTCGGCCGCGTCCTCACCGCCCACGACTTCCCCGACAGCCACCTCTACTCCACCACCCGCTGCCGCGACTGAGCGAACGGGGTGCGGCCGACGATCGTTCCGGCGCGGTCGATGACGACCACGTCGACCTCGACGGGGGCCTCGCGGAGCACGTCCCGGGCCACCGCGCGGGCTCGGGCGGCGATGAGGTCGCCCAGCGGGAAGGCGGCGGCCTGGCAGAGGTGGAGCGCGCCCAGGGCCGTGTTGGCGGTGCGGACGGACTCCGCGAGGTCGCTGCCGCCGCCAGCCGTGCGGACGATCTCGGCGAGGAGGTCCTTGTTGACCTGGGAGCGACCGGAGTGCAGGTCGAGGTGGCCGTCGGCGAGTTTGGAGAGCTTGCCGACGCCGCCGCAGATCGTGAGGCGGGGGACGGGGTGGCGGCGGAGGTACTTCAGGACCGCCCCGGCGAAGTCGC
>JBDSTJ010000315.1:0-3274 GCA_039928335.1 Streptosporangiaceae bacterium
CGCCCTTGTGCACCAGCATGGTGGCGTCGCCGCCGTCGTCCAGGATCATGTTGGGCGGGGTGCCGTCGGGCCAGGCGAGGGCCTGGTCGGTGCACCACCAGTACTCCTCCAGCGTCTCGCCCTTCCAGGCGAAGACCGGGACACCCCGGGGGTCCTCGGGAGTGCCGTCGACGCCGACGACGACCGCGGCGGCGGCGTGGTCCTGGGTGGAGAAGATGTTGCAGCTGACCCAGCGCACGTCCGCGCCGAGCGCGACCAGCGTCTCGATCAGTACGGCGGTCTGGATCGTCATGTGCAGCGAGCCCATGATCTTCGCGCCGCGCAGCGGCTGGGCGGCCGCGAACTCCTTGCGCACGGACATCAGGCCGGGCATCTCGTGCTCGGCGAGCTTGATCTCCATGCGGCCGTAGCCGGCCAGCGAAAGGTCGGCGACCTTGTAGTCCATGTGGTGTCTCCTCGGATAGCTTCCCGCCGAGTTTAGGCCGCCGGAGGGGTCCGGGTCATGGCCAAGGGGCCAAATCTGACATAGATTTGTCAGAATGCGTATCACGGAGGCCGCAGCTCGGCTCGGCACGTCACCGCGAATGCTGCGATACCGGGAGAAACTGGGACTTTTGCCCGTGCATGAGTCCGGCGCGCACCGGAAGTACGGCGAAGTGGAGCTCCGGGCCGTCGCCCTGGCCCTGTCGATCGAGCAGCGCTACGACATCAGCCCCGCCGAACTCGCCTTCGGGCTCCGGGTGCTCGCCGACTCCGACGCGCGGGCCCGCGTCGCCGAACTGGGCGAGCGGATCGGCCGACTCAGCCCGCAGCCGGTCCGGGCCCTGGACTTCGAGAAGCAGAGGGCGCTGCGCTGGCTCCGCCGCGGCTGAGCTGTCACTGACTGCCGGGGACGACCAGACCGGACTCGTAGGCGAGCATCACGGCCTGGGCCCGGTCGCGCAGGGTCAGCTTGGTGAAGACCCGGGCCACATGGGTCTTCACGGTGTGCTCGCTGACCACCAGCTTCGCCGCGATCTCGGAGTTCGACAGCCCGCCCGCCATCAGCATCAGCACCTCCGACTCCCGAGCCGTCAGTGTCGCGAGCGCCGGCGGGGCCTGCGGCCTGGCTCTGCGCTGACGGGTGAACTCCCGGACCAGCCGCCCGGTGACTTGCGGGGCGAGCAGGGCGTCGCCCCGCGCCACCACCCGCACGGCCGCCACCAGGTCGTCGGCCGTCGCGTCCTTGAGCAGGAAGCCGCTGGCCCCGGCGGCGAGCGCGTCGTAGACGTACTCGTCGATGTCGAAGGTCGTCAGCACCAGCACCCGCAGACTCTCCGTGCCGGGCTGGGCCAGGATCCGCCGGGTCGCCTCGATGCCGTCCATCCGCGGCATCCGGATGTCCATCACGACCACGTCGGGCCGGTGCCGGGCGGCCAGGTGCACGGCCTCGAGCCCGTCAGCGGCCTCGCCGACGACCGTGATGTCCTCCTGCGCGCCCAGCAGCGCGGCGAATCCCGCACGGACGATCGTCTGATCGTCTGCGATCAGTACTCGGATCATCGCCACATCCCCCTTGATGGCCTGGGGCATTCTTTCAGCAATGCGGCCCGGGGGGAAAGATCCTCATTGTCAGGGGGCCACCGTGACGGTGTGGGTGGCGGTGTCCGCCGGGAAGACCAGCAGGGTCCGGGTGGCGGCGTCCCAGGTGTACCGGTCCCCGGTGGTGACCCTGGGCGTCGTGGTGCCGGGGAACCAGATCTCGGTGGGGCCGGTGGCCCCGTTCCGGGTCCAGGAGACGGTCAGGGCGTCCCCGGCGTAGGACAGGGCCGTCGGGGTGCCGGCCACGGCCCGGGGGAAGGGACGCGCGAGGATCTCGCCGACCTCGGTCAGGCCGGATGCGTCGAGCGGGCCGACGCCCTTGTTCGCGCCGGTGGGGTCGCCGGACAGGTCGTTCGACCAGTACGACCAGCCGATCCGCAGGTCCTCGGTGAGCTTCAGCCAGTCGCGGGTGAACTCCGGCGCCCCGGGCACGTCCATCGCCATCGAGCCGACCTCGCCGATCCACAGCGGCCAGCCGTGCCGGGCGGCCAGCCGGCCCATGTTGCTCCGCCAGGCCAGGAACTCGACCTGGACCAGGGCCTTGGTCAGGCCCGAGTAGGTGCCGCCGAGGTCGACCGCGCCCGGGTAGAAGTGCGGGGCGAGTACGAGGCGGCTGCCGCGGACCTTGCCGAGCGAGCTGTCCAGGCCCTGGTTGGGGCCGAGCGACTGCGGCTCCAGGAAGATCCAGTTGTCCCGGTCGACCGACCGGATCCGGTCGACGATCCGCTGGTAGAACGGGGTGAGGACGGGGCCTTCGAAGAACCCGAACTGCCGGGTTCCGCCGAACGGCTCGTTCATCAGGTCGTAGCCGAGGACGGCCGGGTCGTCCTTGAACCGGTCCGCGACGTGCTGCCACATCGCGGCGTACCGCTGTCGGAGTTCGGGGTGCCTGCCGTTGTTGTTCCAGAAGTTGTCGTAGGCGCGCAGGACCGCGGGCTGCAGGTAGGTCAGCACCCACGGGGACTGCGGGGTGCAGCCCAGCCCGTCGGTGATCGTCGCCCAGGCCGGGGCACCGTTGCCCGCACCGCTGCAGGCGGCCGGGCCGAAGATGTCCTGGTGCATGTCGAGGATGACGTTGACGCCCTGCTCGCGGTACCAGGTGAGGCGCTGTGCGACCTGGTCGAGATAGGCCTCGTCGTAGGTGCCGGGCTGCGGTTCGACGTTCTTCCACTGGATCAGGTAGCGGACCGCGTTGGAGCCGAGGTACGTGCGCTCCCGGACGACGTCGTCGCGGGTGATCCACGGCAGCCCGGTCGGGCCCTTGGCGCTGCCGGCGGTGTTGAGTCCGTGCAGGATCAGCGCCCGGCCTCGGTCGTCGGTGACGTACCTGGCCGTATCCGCCCGCGCGGGGACCGCCGCCGCGCCCACCGCCAGGACGGCGGTCAGGGCGAGGGCGGTGGCACGGGCGAGCCGGGTGAACGCTGGCATACGGCGACCTCCGAGAGGAACATGAAAGTTCCTCGGATTAT
This sequence comes from Streptosporangiaceae bacterium, assembly GCA_039928335.1. Taxonomy (GTDB): domain Bacteria; phylum Actinomycetota; class Actinomycetes; order Streptosporangiales; family Streptosporangiaceae; genus Actinocorallia. Next base: position 3,051 of record JBDSTJ010000315.1, read on the forward strand.
CGACGGCCACCAGGGCACTGTAAAGACCTGACGTCTGCGTGTTTTCTCAGAGTCGTGGCGGCGAGCCATGGCCGGGAACAGGCGGTCGGTATCCGGGCGCGGGCCGCGGCGGTGGCCCGTACTGGCCGAAGACCGGCGGCTCGACCGGGACGTGCAGGCCGTTGCGGCGCAGGTGGGCCTCGCGGCGCTGACGCCGCACCCCCAGCCGGTACTCCTCACGGCGG
>JBDSTJ010000316.1:0-15339 GCA_039928335.1 Streptosporangiaceae bacterium
CCGCCGCCGGTGGGTGTTCGGGACGTCTCGGTGGGAGTCACGCGTTCTCCGGGCGTTGAGGGCCGGCGGGGGACGGGTTCGCCGGACAGCTGGTGGAGGAGCAGGTCGATCCGGGCCTGGGGCCCGAGGGACTGGAGCGCAGGTTCGGCCGTCAGCGCCCGAAGGCCGTTGATCCCGTGCCGTACGTACTCGGTGACCAGGCGTCCGGCCAGCGCACCGTAGACCGGGTGCGCGGTGACCCGGGGAGCGTCGTCGCGGAACCGGATGAACAGACCAGGCTGTTCCTGGGATCGCGGCCGGTCGTCATGGGTGACGAAGGACAGCGGCCAGCGCTGCTCTTCGGTCAGGCCTTCGAAGAGCACGACGATGATCTCCTGGATGCCCCACAGCAGGGGCTCGGCGTACTGGGACAGCGGTGAGAGCACGGCCGCCGGTCCGGCGAGCGCCTGGGACAGCAGGGGCCCGAGCCGTTTGGCCACGGGCGCGGAGCCGGCGCGGGCGCGCAGGTCGGACCGGTGGACATCGAGCCTCGCCAGGTCCAACGGGGCGAGGCCGGTCGAGCGTGAGGCCGGCCGCCATTGCCAGTCCCGCAGCTCCAGCGCGTCAGCGGGGGTCAGGAATTCGGCCGGCCCGATCAAGAGCTGCGCGGTCGCGCTCTCGGGATCCGCGGTCTGCTCCCTGCGGATCATGATCGCTTCGGAGCCGAACGCACCGTAGAAGTGGTTGGGGGCGGGTGCGTTGCCGGGCGCGGTACGCAGCCATGGCTCGATTCGCCGGTGCCACGACCGCAGGGCCGCCCGGGAGGCGAGCGAACTGCTCACCGGCCAGAGCCCCGGCCCCGCCCCGTTGCCCAGCCTGCTGTCACCGCCCCAGCGATAGAAGGTCCGCTGGAACTGGGCCTGCGTGGGTGCTGTCACAGCGTCGCCACCAGGTAGGCGGCGACCGCAGCCAGCGTGACCAGGGCCCCTGCCACGACCAGGATCCTCCTGAGGAAGGCCGGCGTGATCCTCCGCTCGGTCGCGGACACGGGCCGCGGCTCGGGCGAAGGCGGCGGCTGAGGCGCGGTAGGCGGTGGGGGAACGGTGCCCGGGTGCTTGCGCGCCCGTTGGGTGCCGAACTCCGACCGGCCCTGAGCGAACGCAGGATCAACGTCGAGACCGCGCGTCGGCGTGTTGTCCTCCTCGAGCCGCTCCAGCAGCATGCCGATACTCGGTCGCAGGTGCGCGTCGTCGGTGACGCCCGCCAGCAGTTCGGCCAGGTCCGGGAGCTCCTGGAGCCGTCTTTGGTTGGGTTCTGCACCGGTGAGGACGTAGAAGATGAGCCGTCCGACCGCATAGACGTCGTCGCGGTCGGTGACCTCGCCGACCGCCTTGCCCTGGCGTTGCTCCGGTCCGCTCCAGGGTGGTGCACCGACCACGGTGCGCGGTGTGCCGATCAGCGTGGCCTGGGAGAAGTCGGTGATCTGCACGTCCTTGCCGTCCCAGCGGACCGTGTGCGGGCTGAGCCCCCGATGGGCGATTCCCGCCGCACCGAGCCAGCGCATGCCGTTGAGCAGGCTGACCTGGAAGGCGCGGCGGTCACGGAAGGGCAACTGCCCGGCGGACTCGGCCACCGGACTGCCGCGCAGGGGTTCCAGCAGGGCATACGGTTCCGGGGAGTCCGCCTCATATCCGATCAGCCGGGGCAGTTCGCGCGGGTAGGCCGAGCCGGTGCCGCACAACCCGGCCAGCCGGAGTCCCACCAGGATCTCGTTGTCGAGCTGCTCATACCCGGCCTGGATCCCGCCGGTGCCCTGGGCCACCGGTCGCAGCTCACGCACCGTCATGCTGCTTCCGCCCTGCAGCTCCAACCTGAGCCGCCGCGCCGCCAACGGCGGCACGGCGGGCGCGTCGTCCTCGCCCTGAGCCTCGGCCTTGGCCGACACCGGTGCCCCGTGAGGGTCGCGATAGTTGATCGGATCGGTCATCGGGCGCCTCCTCGTCCTGAGTTCATGTCCAGCCCCAGGTGATGAGGCCTGTTCTGACCGGCACCAGCCGCAGTACGCCGGCTGCGCCGGAGGTGGGGATCCAGGCGGTGTCGGAGGGCAGCCCGGAGCCCGGGACGGCCTGGGCCGACTGCGGTGCGAACCGCACGGTCGCGGGCCGGCCCCGGCCGACGTCGAGCAGGGACAGGTGACTGGCGGCGCACAGCTGCCACATCACGTCGTCGCTGTCGTAGGCGGCGGCCTGGACCAGCACGGTCAGGTCGGCGGTCACCGCGGTCTCCGGTGGCTGCTCCTGGCGCAGATCCCTGGCGAACTCGGGTGGTTCGAGCGGGCCGTACATCTCCACGTGCTGTTCCCAGCCGCGCAGGAGTTCGGCCGTCCTGCTCCGGGCGAGCTGACCGTGCACCTTCGGCTCGTCCGCGGAGATCTCCTTCCAACGCGGCTCCAGAGCCGTCAGCACCAGGCCGCCGCAGTGGCGCGAGACGCTCGTGCCGAAGTCGCTCATCGACCCGGTGTGCCGCCTCGGGCCGTCGAAGTCGATCCTGAGGGCGGCCGCGTACTCCCGGAGCTCCTCGGCCACTCCATCGATGGCGGCCCTGGCGCGGCTGACGGCGTCGGCCGTGTTGATCCGGGCGGTGGAACCGGCCCATTCACCGGCGGCACGCGACACGACGGCCATCAGGTCGTTCATGGCCTGCGCAGCCGAGCCGAGACCGGTCTCGGCGACCCAGTGGGCGGCCCGGTGCTGCCACGACCTCGTCACCGAGACGCCGGCGAGAACGAGTGCGGCCAGGAGTGCGACGGCCCAGGCAGCGGTGGGCAACGCGGTGCCGGTCACCAGTGCGGCACCTCCGACCGCGCCGACGACGGCGCCGACGGCGTTGCCGCCCAACTGCCCGGGATGATCGGTGACCCTGCCCCCGGGACCCTTGAGGAGAGTGAGGGCGACCAACGCCGTCCACAACACCGCGGCGGTCGCCCCGCTGATCAGCCCCAGTGGCCCCAGCCCGGCCAGCAGGCCGGTCGCCGCACCGGCGACCGGCGACCACGGTTGCGGAGCGGGGAAGGGCGGCGGATCCTTGAGCCGGGCCAGCAACTCCTCGGGGCAGGCTCGCTCGATCACAACGGTGTGCCGGTCCGCCCCCGTCCGCTCCAGCTCGCGGGTGAGGTCGCGCAGGTCCGCGGACATCCGGGGCAGGGAGATCTCCCGGTTCAGGCCCTCGTGCACATAGCGGGTCATCGCCGCTCGGATCCGACCCGCGTCGAAGTCCTCCAGCGGCGGCAGCACGACTCCCTGCGCGGCCACCGCACGCTGCTGCGAGGAGGTGAGCTCCCCGGAACCGGGAGCGCTCGCGAGCAGGTGCTCGACCCCGCCGCGGAGTTCCGCGAGCCGGAATCCCACCTCGATGACCAGGTCACGCGCCGGTGAGGCCGGGGCGAGTAGATGGTCCGACTCCGGCAGCGAGGACACCAGGTCGATGGTGGACTCCACCGACTGCCGGCACTGCCGGAACGCGGTGGCGACGGGGCCGTTGCCGAGCTTGACCGACCCGGCCGGCACCGGCAGAGGGCCGAGATCCTCCCGGTCGGGGAGCAGCCCGCCACCGGCCTCGTCGAGCAGACGTTCGGTGACCGCGACCAACGCCAGCAGGAACTCCGACTGGTCGCTCTGCTCTCCGGCCAGCCACAGACCCGGACAGGACACCCCTCCGGGCACCGCTGCCGCGAGCCGGCTGGCACGATCGAACACCTCGGCGATCTGGAGCACATCGAGCAGCCGCCGCAGACCGTTGCCCGGGCCGGCGGCCTCCTCGCGGCGGACCGCCGCAGCCGATGCCCGCAGCGGCCAGTCGATCCCGGCGGGATCGAGCACCCAGAGGACACCGGAGGACTGCCCGGCGGCGATGCTGGCAGGCATCGAGATCGCCCCGCCGTCCTCGGCGGGCGGCCCGATGACGACGCACAGCAGCGAATCGACCCGACGGGCGGTGAGCAGTTGCTCGAAGGCCTGCCGGTGCAGGGCCACCGAAGCGGCGTGCTCGACCACGAGCAGCCGGGTCAGGTCGGGCTCGTCGGTGTTGGCCAGCAGCTCCAGCACAGCCTCGTAGGCCCGGTCCGTCTGCTGGTCGCGCAGGTCCAGGAGGACGACCCGGCGCCTCATTCGGCACTGTCCCAGGGCTGCGCGACCGTCCGTTCGAGGGCCCGCAGGTTGGCTCGGACCGCCTGGACCTCCGTGAACTCGCGGTCGAGTGCGGCGGGCAGGGTCGCGGCCCAGAACGACCGCAACTGCAGGGCCCGGGACTTGCTGGAGGCGTGCAGCTCCTCGACCATCCGGTCGATCCGCGCGATCTGCCCCTCAGCGAGGTCCCGGACGAGCAGATAGAGATCACCGGGTGGCTTGGGCTGCCGGCTGACCCCGTCGGGGACCTCGCGCATCAGCTGGGCGCAGAACTCCTGGCGGATCTTGGCGTTGTCGGCGAAGGTCCACAGCTCGTAGGCCCGGACCAGGCTGCCCCAGGAGGAGGAGTGCTCCAGCGGCTCCAGTTCCAGGGTCATCGAGACACCGCCGTTGAGCTGCACGGTCATGCTGATCGGGGAGGCCGGATCGCCGTCGACGGTGACCTTGTCGTTCCACATCGCGCAGAGGATCCGGTGCAGGATCTGGACCCGGTGCTCCTCATGGGTGGCGAGATAGCCGAACTCATAGCCGGTCCGCTGCCGCCATCTGAGGTAGTCCTGGGGGTGTGGGTCGTCCATCGCGCTGGCCCAGGTCCGCAGCACGTCCCGTACCTCCCGGACGTCGGTGACGCCCATGGACGAGCGGAACAGGACGACGGCGACCGACTCGGCCGTGGTGTGGGTGAACTGGTACTCGATGCCCGGACCGGACGGGAGGTTGATGGCGTCGGTGAGATAGGCGACGACGGCGGGGTTGGGGGAGCCGGAGGGGTAGGAGACCAGGACCTTCATCGGCCCGCTGCCCTGGGGGGTGAAGTTGGCCGGCACGAGCCCGGCCAGTTTGCTGCGGAAGTCCTCGAGTTCGTCGTCGGGGAACTGGCCCGAGCCGTGGCCGGAGGCTTCCGAGAGCAGGTCCTGGAGCTGAGGCAGGAGCGGAGTCTGGCCGCGCTCGGCGAGCCGGAAGTACGTCTTGACCTCTGCTTTGATCCGCTCCCTGAGCTCGCCGACGGCCTGCTCGGGGCTGTTGTGCTCCCAGGACATCCGGTAGACCTCGCGCCAGCCCTCCGCCCCGATCAGGGCACCGAGGACGTCGGCGTCGGTCGAGGCCGGCTGGAGCCTGCCCTTGGCGACCATGTCGTCGACCATCCGGCGGACGACCCGCAGGTAGAACTGCTCCAGGTCACCACCGGGGGGCAACAGGTAGGAGACGCCGACCCGGCTGCGGTAGAGGTCCTCCGACCGGTCCCGGAACCGGTCGGGATCCAGTCGCGCCTCCTCCAGCAGGGTGCGGTTGAGGGCCAGCAGGCCGTCCTTGACCTGGTCGATCGGCCGCTGCCAGCGGGGAGCGAGGGTCGACCACGGTTCGGTCCACAGGACCTGGGAGCGCCACCGGTACCAGATGTCCTGGGCGCCGCGGGCGTCGACCGGGTCGGGGTCTGCGTACTTGACCTTGATCATGCCGAGGCTGCGGTCACGCAGCAGCGGGGTGGACGGCGGAGTCTCGCCGAACCCGTCCGGAGCGGGCGGCGCGGCGCGCCGGCGCTGCATGAGCCCGGCCGCACCGAGCTTGTCGACCTCATTGCCGAGATCGTTGTGGCCGAAGATCACCCGGTAGGCGCGGAAGGGGTCGATCTTGCTGAGCAGTTGCGGGACCGCGTCGCGGGGGTCGAACGCGCTGACCCGTTCGGGGATGTCGCGGTCGAGTTTGGCCTTGAGCCGGCCCAGCGCGACGCGCATCGCCTCGACCCGGTCGTTGAGTGCGGCCGTCACGTCGCGGGCACCCGTGGCGGGCTCGGGCTCGGCGTGGTCGACCGGCCGGCGGGCGAAGATCTCGTGGATGTTGGCGGCCACGAAGAACTGCTCGATGAGGTCGCGGTTGGACTCGGTTCCGGCCAGCAGGGTGGACAGGTCCTCGATCCCGCTGCGCAGCAGCCGCCCGGCCACGATGTCGGCGAGATCGTCGACCGGCACGGTCAGCGAGGTGACCAGGGCGGTGGAGACCCCCCGGTTGCCGATGCCGTTCTCGGCGCTGATCTGCCGTGCGACCGTGCCGTTGATGAAACTGTCGGCGAAGGACTGGTGCTGCTCGCCGTCCCGGCCGGCGTTCTTCTGGTCGAGTTCGGTGCCGACCAGCGAGACGATCAGCGACACCACCGAACGCCGCAGGTCCGCGGCGTCCGCGCCCACCGGGCGGGCGAACAGGAACCCGGTCTGGGCGGTGCCGGGCCGCATCACGATCCGGCCGTCCTTGGGGTAGTGCACCGCCACGTCCTCGGGGTCGATCGCACCCCGTCCCTCGTGGCCGCGCAGATTGCGCTGGGCGTCCCCGCCGTTCTGGTGGTCGACCAGCCGGAACAGGTCGAGCAGTGCCCGCCCGGCGTTCAGCTCCGCGGCCCGCCCGCCGCCGCGGCCGTCGGCGAAGGCCGACGGCATCAGCACCAGCGGATAGATCTTCGGCCGTACGTTGGTCCGCTCGAACATCGCACCGATGAGGTGCAGGTAGTCGTAGAAGATCCCCGCGCCGGTACCGCCCGCGACCGAGAACGCCACGAACACGTCCACGGCATTGGGGTTGATCGTCTTGCCTCCCCCGCCGAGTTTGTAGAGGTCCCGGGCCGCCTGCGGTCCCGACAGGGCCCCGATCGCCTGGTTCAACTCCCGGGTGGCGGGGTCGATGCCGGTGCGGAATGTCTCGAACAGCGCGGCCCGGCCGATCGTCGGCAGCTGTCCGGCCCCGCGCTGCAGGGGTGTGACCCGGGGCTCGCCGGCGGCGGGCGGCAGCCACTGCTCCACGACTCGCCCGGCGGTCAACCGCAGGTTCATCGCCACCTCCGGGTAGGTGTCGACACTCGGTACCAGTCCACGGACGTAGTGCGCGGTCATCTGCGCGGCGGGAATGTGCTGGGGGCCGGGGACGACCCGGGCGGGCAACCGGTCGAGATCGGCCTGGTTGACGTCGGCGTACACGAACTGGACGCAGTCGGGCAGTTGGTAGCGGAGGGCGTCCTCGCGCTGCTTCTTGAAATCGGAGCCGTCAGGTCCGCAGATCTCCTCACGGAGCCTGCGTTCGAGTTCGGCACCGATCGAACAGCCTGTTCCGCCGAGTCCGACGAACAGGACGGGCTGGTAGAGCTTCATGGTGTTCCGTCTCTCCTGGGAGGCTCAGAGCCAGGGGTCGTATTCGCCCTGGGAGGCGGCCGCCGGTGAGGGCGTCGGCTGCTCCTGGGCACTGGGCGTGGGCTGTGACCGGGGGGCCGGGCGTCGGCGCGGAGTGGGCCGACTGCGCGCACGGCGGGTGTCGCGGAACACCAGCAGGTGCCCTTCGGGCAGTGGTTCGCCCGTGCCGCCCAGTGCGATCTCGTACTGTTCCCCACCGGGGACCCGAACGGTGATCTTGCCTTCCCGGCTGTGTCGGGCCCGGTAGATCGGCTCGCCGGGCCGCGGGTAGTCGAGCTGGGGTGACCGGCTCTCGATGTCGCGAATGGTGAAGCGGAACTCCTCGGCCCACGTGCCGGGGCTCTTGAGCTCCTCGCTCGCGGACTCGCCGTCCGAGGTGCGCAGCGAGGCGAACAAGCCGCGGACGTCGACCCTCCTGCGGCGTGCGCGGCGGCGGAAGAGGAGGACCGCGGTCACCAGGACGAGCAGGGCGAATGCGCCGATGATCTCCCAGCGGTTTCGTTCGGCCCACCCGGGCGGGTTCTGGATCGTGGTGGTGATCAGGCCGTTGGCGAGCACCTGGGTGGGGTCGGCCTCGGCCGTCACGCTGACCGTCATCGAGGTGCCCCCGAGCGCGGCGTCCCGGCCGATGGCGACGGTGAGATCCTTGACCGTGCGGCCGGGCGGCAGGTCGAAGCCCGAGGTGGGGGAGAGCGAGGCCCTGACCTGGTCGGGGGCCTCGAGCACGAGCCGGGCCCGTACGGGCGCCGTCCCGCCGTTGTGCATCGTGACCCGGCCGGTCACGGTGTCGCCGGGGTGGACCGCCTTGCCCGGGTCGAAGTCGACCTTGCCCTGGAGTACGGGTCCCTCGGCGCTGACCACGACCGAGACCGGGATGCGTTCCGCCCGAAGTCCCTCACCCGAGACCAGCCCGGTGAAGGTGAGGGTTCCGGCGGTGTCGGGCACCTTGAAGGTGCCGGCGTAACGGCCGTCCTTGGCGGTGTCGTCGGGGGCCTTGCCGTCGTCGTGGACCACGAGGTTCTGCGGCGCGGGGAGGTTCTGGCCGGTGACGCCGACCTTGAACTCCATCCCGTTGAGCGCCTTGGTGTCGGTGAGCGCGCCCTTGCGGGTGAGCAGGGAGAGCCGGACGTTGACCTGCTGTCCGGTCCTGGCGCTCGGCGGTTCGACGATGATCGAGGAGCGCACCGCGCCCTGCCACAGCGCGGTTGCGCTGACCAGGCGTTTCGACAGTCTCGGCGGTGCGGTCAGCTTGACCGTCCAGGTGCCGGCGACGGGGTTGACGATGCCGAGGGTCTCGACGGTCCCGTTCTCACCGGCCCGGGTGAAGACCGAGTCGCCGGCCTTGCCGCTCGCTGTCACCGGCTTGCCGGCCGGGTCGACGTACTCGACCCTCACGTTGGGGTCGCCCTTGGACACCGCGATCTTGCCGTCGGTGGCGATCGGCGGAATGAGGATCTTCAGCTGCTTCTGCTGGCCCGACTCCAGGGTCGTGGAGTCGGTCGGGCTCAGCCCGGAACAGCTCGAGGCGGCGTACACCTCATACAGGGAGCGCAGCACTTCCTGGGGGTCGCGGACGATCCGGGCGCGCGGCTTGGAACCGGCCCGGTCGTCGCAGGCCTGCTGTGAGCCGCCGCGGGCGAACCGGTCCAGGCTCGACTGGCCGACCTGGTCGCCGAAGCCCAGTGGCCAGATCTGTACGTTCCCGGTCTGTGCGAGGTTGAGCTGCCCGACGAGCTGTTGTTCGGCTTCGGCATTGCGATCGGAGGCCACTGCCACCCGGCCGTACTGCGGGCTTCTACTGACGTCGAGCCGACCGTCGGTCAGCAGGAAAACAACCTTGATCGCACCTTCGGGAGATCCATTGCTGAGGGTGTCGAGTGCCTGTGAAAGAGCCTGGACATGGTCGGTGTCGTTGCCCTCCGCGTCGGTCCGCTGGTGCAGTTTCTTGACGCAGTCGGACAGATACTGGAGCTCGACGGCGCTGCTCACAATGGTCGGACGGCATCTTTCGGTGGCCGCTTGCTGGCCCGGCTCCCCGTTGTTGCTGCCGAATCCGATCACCGTGACCCGGGTCTTGGTGTTGAGGCCGCTCTGCGCGATCGTAGAGGTGGATTTGATCTCTTCCCGCACGTCGTCCGGGGTCAGGCTTCCGGATTCGTCGACGAGGACCACCATGTCCAGCGGGGTGGTCTGAGGATCGGGAGCGTTCGCGTCCGCCGGCACAGGCCAGAGGAAAAAGGCCGCGAGCGCCATGCAGAAGAAGGAGGTAAAGAGTCGCCGAATAGGATGCCCCGTGCCGTATGCCATGCTGATTAATCCTCTGTACGTGTCCCCGATGCCCGTTTTACTCGCGAGTATTGTCGCCATGTGACAGGCTCAACCAGCGAGTCATGATCTTTTGTGCTTATCGCTTGCGACCAGAGTTTCCAGTTGCGGCTGAGATGATGTGCGAAACCCACCATTGGTTACAAGAATGTTACTTATGAGGATTAATCCATTGAGGTAAACATCGCCTCCCGTGGGAGGTTGGTGCGCCTTGAATGTCTTCGTGTTGCTTGATGCCCGGGAGTGAGTTTTTGAGGCTTTAGGGTGATTTAGTTCTCCCTTGTTTCCCATCCTTATGCCTGCAGATCCCCGGCTGGACGCAGTGATGCGGGTTCGGCACACCTTCTGGATCCGCGAAACCGTTTCGGCCGGTCCCCGGCAATCCCGATCAGTGCGGGAAGACCGGCGGCGGCTGCGGCGAGGCTGGTGGGTGACCGGTCCCGCAGCCGATGGGGGCCTGCGGGCCGGTCCCCAGGGAAGGACGCCATGGAGTCGGCAGAAGCGGATGTCGTTCAGGCCGGTTTGATGATCGTCGGAGCGAGCGGGCTCTCCGATCTGGATCTCGCCATCGACAGGCTGAGCAGAGGACCGCTCGGGCCGTGTGATCCGCGGCCCCGGCTCCAGTTGCTGGCGTCGGCGTTCCAGATACGCCACAGGCTGACCGGCGAGCCTGCCGACCTGGATCGCTGCTGCCGGCACCTGGCTGAGCTCATCGATGGCCTGGCCGAAGATCACCCGAATCGGCCGGAAGCCGAGGCCTGGCTGGGACGGGTCCTGATGAGCAGGGCGGCGGGGCGTCCGGGGCTCGATCTGGACGCGGCAGTCCGCCTGCTGGACAAGACCGTGGAACGGTTCCCCGACGACCGTTCGGTCCTCCGGGATCTGGTCAGGGCGCTGACCCTCCAATGCGCCGGTGGGGACCGCGGGGCGCTGGAGCCGCTGATCGCCGTCGGAAGGAGGCTGCTCGGGCTCGACCCGGGGAACGGGGAGAGCGCGCTGGCGCTGGCCCGGGCACTGGCGGCGCAGCGACCGCGGTCCTCCTCCGACCGGGATGAGGCGATAGCCCTGCTCAAGGCGGGTGAGACCCCGGACTCCGACCGGCTCGTCCTGGCTCGTCTGCTCGCCGGGCGTGCGCTCGATGTGGGCGGAGCCGACGTCGAGGAGGCTTTGGACCTTCTCGGGCGGTTGGTCGACTCTCCAGAGCTGTCCGTTGACGAGCTCGGTATGGCGAGGCGGGTGCGCTGCGGGCTCCGTGAACTGTGGGGCGGCGCCCCGCAGGAGCGGCACCGCGCAGCGCTGGCCGTCACGCAAGCGTCCGACCCCGCCTATCCCGAGCTGGTGCTGCGGGTCGCAGTCGATGACCGGGCCGGTGGCCGCCCGCGGGACGTCGAGGGCCTTCGTCGGCTGGCCGACCGGCTCGGTCCCGGTCACCCGCTGGCCGGCTCGGTCCTGGCTGAAGTGGCGTTCGCACTGTCCGATCTCCGTGCGGTGGTCCGGACGTCCGCTGAGGCGCTCTGCCTGGTGGGACGGGGGGACCCGTTGCGTGCGGAACTCATGCTGAGGCTCGCGGACGCCCTGGCGGAACTGGACTGCCCCGTGCGGCTTCCGGCCGATGTCCTCGACATGGCCGCGGGGGAAGGCCTGTTCAGGGGCTTGGTGCTGCTCGCCGGGCGGAGAACCGAGGATGACGTCGAGGCCCTGACCCGGCTCGAACGGGCCCTCGCCGAGCTGCCGACCGGACATCGGCTGCGCCCATCGCTCCTGGCCCTGCTCGGCACCGGCCTTGCCCGGCGGGCCGACGTGCTCGGGGACCTGGAGGCGCTGGACGCGGCGGACCGCCATCTCGCCGAGGCGATCCGGTACCGTCCTGAGTCTCTCCGGCTGCGGGTCGCCCACTCCTGCCACCGGGTCATCATGGCGAGGCACCGGTGCCTCCCCGGCCTGGTCGACGACTCGATCAGAGCGCTCGAATCCGATCTCGCGGCAGTGTCCACCACGGATCCCTGGTATCCCAAGACGCTGTGGGCGCTGGGTGAGGCGTGGTGGACTCGTGGCACGCTGCTTGACGTCCCTCGCGATCGGCAGCGTGGACTCGAACTCGTGATCGCTGCTGAGGCCGCGCTGCCCGGTGGCCATCCGGACCGGGACCGGATCTCCGACGCGGTGGGGCGGGTGCGGACGGAGCTCAGCCCCCGAGGTCGGCCAGGCGCGTCAGACCCGGCAGGTCCAGGATGACGACCTGGCCCCGTCGGTTCTTCACCAGCGTCTTGAGCTGGGGGCCCTGTGCGAGAGCCTTCTGGACGGTGCCCTCCTTGGCACCGATGAGCATCGCGAGTTCCGACTGCTTCAGATCCAGGCAGAACACGCCCTCGTCCTGCTCGGCCAGCCGCTGTCCCTGGTAGAGCAGGGCCCGGGCCACCCTGACCTCGACCGGATAGGCCGCGGCGTCGGTCCGGTAGGCCTGGGACTGCATCAGCCGGTCGCCGGTGACGATGGTGAGCGCCAGCGCGGCGCTCGGGTGGTCGCCGAGGAAGCGGATGAACCCCTGGCCCGGCAGGGCCAGCAGCGTCGACCGCACCCGTCCGGTCACCGTCGCGACCCGGGGTTCGCCGGCGACGACGGCCATCTCCCCGATGAGATCACCGGGGTGTCTGATGGCGAGCAGGGACTGCGCCCCGTTCTCGACCAGAGTCGTGATGTTGACCTGTCCGTCGAGAAGGAGGTAGGCCACACCGCCCGGATCGCCCTGCCGGATGAGCACCTCGTCCCGGCCGAGAAACGAGGTGTGGCCGAGCGAGAGCAGGGCCTGCTGGGCCTTGGACGACATTCTGCCCATGAAGGAACGGGGGTACCAGGTTGGGGTTTCTCCCATGGAGTCCTCCTGCGGAGTGCTATCTGGGAAGCCGGTGCCGGGTGCGCCAGACGTTCAGTGCCTCGTCGTGGCTCCTCCGGCTCAAGCCGTGGGTCAGAAGGATTTCCAGTATTGCCGGTCCCTGGGACAACTCTGCGGCTACCGCGCATTCCCGGGTGAGGAAGTCCGGCAGATCGGCTGGGGGGACCCGGGCGAGCGCCGTGGTCAGGAGCCGCCGGGCCGCATCGGCGTCCGAGGTCCTGCGAGCCAGCAGGACCAGTGGGTACGGGCTGCTCGGCCAGGCCCGGGCCGCCTCACCGAGCAGGCGTTCGCTGACCTCCGACCCGTCCGTCCGATAGGAGACCTCGGACCACGCGACCAACAGGTCATGCAGCAGCCGTTCGGGCTCCGCGAACCGTTCGACTTCGTTCCGTACCAGGTCCACCCCGGCTCTGAGATGTGCCTTCGCTGCGGCATGGTGCCCGAGTTCGGCCTCCGCCCGGCCCGCCCGCAGCCGGGCTGAGGCGTCACCGGGCAGGCGGGCCCACGTCCGTGCCGCACCCTCCCGGTCTCCGACGCTCTCCTGGCACTGGCCAAGCAGGAGGAGGGACGGCGCGTCGGCCCTGCCGTGGAGGATCACGATGGCTCCCTGGAAGTCGTCCAGCCGGACCCTTGCTCGGGCTTGCTCGAGATCGTCCCGCATGCCTCCACTTTCGCTGCCCGACCGCGACCCGTAACCCGCAGCAGTGCGGGCAAGTACCCAGGAATCCTGGACGGCAGCCGGCGGGGAGCTCCGGCGTTGGTGGTGGGCGTGCTGCGGACACGCTATCCGGCGGTCAGCTGGTCGTCGGTCCGGGTGGTGTAGGTGAGGAACCCGCGGACGACGTCGGTGAACGCGTCGGGTTCGTCGGAGAACACGCTGTGTCCGCTGTGCTCGAAGATGCGCAGGTCGGCCCCGGGGATGCCGTGCGCGATCTCGACGGAGAACTCCGGCGCGCAGATCCAGTCGTGGCGGGCACCGATGACCAAGGTCGGCGCGGTGATCCGGTGCAGGTCGTCCGTGACGTCATAGCTGCGCAGGAAACCCGCGAAACCCTCGTTGAGCACCTCGGGATTGTGGATACGGGGCCGTTTCCTGCTCTTCTCCAGGTCGTAGGTCCGCGCGTACAGCGGGCCGAGCACCTCGAAGTACTCGCGGAGCTGCTCCTCGCTCTCGAAGGTGCCCGACCACAGTGGCTCCGCCGCGGCCTGCTGCTCCGGGGTCCCGCGCTCGGCGAGTATCTCCTGCGCCCGGGGGAGGAAACGGCGGCTCGGCGTGGTGGCCACCAGGATCAGGTGGGACAGGTTCCGGGGATAGCGGGCCGCGTAGGAGAGCGCGACCATCCCGCCGTAGGAGGCGCCGAGCAGTCCGATCTTGTCGAGGCCCAGGTGCCTACGCATCGCTTCGAGGTCCTCGACGTTGTTGTCGAGCGTGTAGGTGTCCCGGGCCCCACGGGCGGACCGGCCGCATCCCCGGTTGTCCAGATAGATGATCTGCGCCCTGTCGGTGAGCGCGGAGAGCGCGGGCTTGAAGCCGCCGTGGTCGCCGCCCGGCCCGCCGTGCAGTGCGAACAGCACCGGCTGCTCCCGCATCTCGCCCTGGTAGGGGACGAGCCCGGCACCCTCGATGTCGAAGTACAACGTGGTGTCACGGACGTTGGCATACATCGGTGGCCCCCTGAGCGTTCATCGGCTGGACCCTCCAGTAGTAGCCGAGGCTGATGCGCGGTGGAATAGCGGGATGCGAGGGGATACTGAGGCGACACAGTGACTTCTGCCCGGGTGCTGGGCCTGGGCCTGCCTCTGCCCTGGGTCGGCCGCCGCCTGCGGGGCAGATCCCCAGGCGACGGCCGCACCCCACGTGGCCCGATCTCAAGCAGCCGTGCCGGCTACGGGCGGCCCCGGCCGCGCATGGACTTGTGGATGATCTTCCACTGGCGGGCTTTCTCCGCCCGCAGCCTGGCGTCGGTGCGGGACGCCATCCACTCGGCCTCGCGCTGGAGCTTGCGCCAGGAGTCCAGCCGCCGCTCCGGCAGGACGCCCTCCTCGACCGCGGCCAGCACCGCGCAGTCCGGCTCCGCCTGGTGGGCGCAGTCGTGGAAGCGGCAGTGCGAGGCCAGGTCCTCGAGGTCGGCGAAGACCTGGGCCAAGCCCTCCTCGGCGTGGAGGCCGATGCTGCGCAGCCCCGGCGTGTCGATGATCAGCCCGCCGCCGGGCAGCGGGAGCAGTTCACGGTGGACCGTGGTGTGCCGGCCCCGGCCGTCGGCCGAGCGGATCTCCTGCGTGGTCATCAGCTCCGCCCCCGCGAGGGCGTTGACCAGCGTGGACTTGCCCGCACCGGACCTGCCGAGCAGCACTGCGGTCTGGCCGGGCCGGAGCCTGACCGCCTCGAGGCCGTCGCCGGTCAGGGACGACACCGCGCAGACCGTCACCCCGGGGGCCGCGGCCTCCACCTCGGACAGGTCCACGGCGGCCAGATCAGCCTTGGTGATCAGTACGACCGGCTGCGCGCCGCTCTCCCAGGCCAGGGCGAGCAACCGCTCGATCCGCCCGAGATCGATCTCGGGCACGGCCGGTTCGGCGAGGTAGACGACGTCCACGTTGGCCGCGAGGACCTGCCCGTGCGAGGCCCCGGGCGTGACCCCGGCCCTGACGATCGCGGTCCGGCGTGGCAGGACCTTGTGGATCTCGCCGCGGATCGCGACCCAGTCGCCCACGCAGGGCAGCGCGACCGGGTCCTGGGCCGCGGCACGTCTGAGCGCACCGCTGTAGGTCGCGCGCCGCT
>JBDSTJ010000317.1:0-8523 GCA_039928335.1 Streptosporangiaceae bacterium
ACGGGCGACGTGTTCATCCCGGGTGGGGAGCTGCGCGGCCGGGAACCCGACCGGTGGCTCGACTTCCCCGACCTGCTCGGTGTCGACTCCACCCCGTTCGAGGCGATCAGGCGCTCTCCGAAACCGATCGTCTCGGCGGTCAACGGCCTGGCCCAGGGCGGCGGACTGCTGATCGCCATGCTGTCGGACGTCGCGGTGGCCGGGGAGAGCGTGACGGTCCGCGCGCCCGAACTGCTGCGGGGCATCGCCGACACCGGGTACGCCGCCTACCTGCCCGGTCAGATCGGCATCGCCCGCGCCCGGGACATGCTCCTCACCGGCCGCACGGTGGGCGCGGCCGAGGCGGAGCGGTGGGGGATGTTCACCCGGGTCGTACCCGATGACCAGGTGCAGGCCGTGGCGGAGGAGGTGGCGATCCAGATCGCCCGCACCGCACCGCAGGCCAGGCTGCAGATCAAGCGGATCATCAATGACAACTACGACCGGGTCGACCGGATGACCTTCGATGCGCTGCTCTACAACGAGGAGATGGTCGAGGGCACCCGCGCGTTCGCCGAGAAACGGGAGCCCAGTTGGGTGCCCGCGGAGTTCCGTACCGGCGACAGGCTGTGACGCTAGTCCCGGGACCCGGCGAAGGCCGACTCGAGCACCTCGAACAGCACCTCCAGCGGTTGGTGCCCGTCCTGGGACAGCTCACTGGTCTGGAATGCGCTGACGAGTCCGGTGAACATCAGGGCCAGCAGCCGGGGGTCTCCGCCACGGAGGTCCCCGGCGTCCTGGCCGCGCCGGAACAGGTCGGCCTGCATGTCCTGGGCGAGGCGGAAGTTGGCCAGGATCCGGCTGTCCTCGGGTGGTTCGGCCAGCGGCGGGGCGATCGCTCCGCCGCGCAGCACCAGCCGGCCGAACTCGGGGTGGTCCCGGAAGAAGACCACCTGCCAGCGCGCCAGGTCGAGCATCTGCCGGCGAGGAGGCAACCCGGTGGCCAGGGCCTCGCTCATGCCCGGCAGGAACACGGCCGCCCGCCGGAGGAAGAGCTCGCGGTACAGCTCATCCTTGCCGGTGAAGAAGCCGTAGACCGCGCCGACGGAGTACTCGGCGAGTTCCGCGATCTCCCGCAGGGACGCCTCGTGGAAGCCGCGCCGGGCGAACACCTGCTCGGCGGCGTCCAGGATCTGGTCGCGGCTCACCGCCCGGCGGCGCTCCCGGCGCTGGTCCCGCAGACTGCGCTCGTTCATCGAATTCACCGAAGATCTGTCCCCCCAGGCATGGCAGACAGCATCGTATCCACCCGGCTCCCGATCGCCGGCACCGGCGGCGGTACCGTCGCACGAGGTTTCGCCCAGCACCGACAACGCAGGAGACATCCGTGACCGACCTCCACGCCGAACCCGCCGGGACGACGGCCGTCCATCCGGCGCTCGCCGGGCGGGTCACCGGCTCGGCGGCGCTCGCCGACGCCGTCCGCCGCCTGATCGTGCTGTGCACCTCCACCACGGCTTCGGAGGCCACGACGCTGGCCGCGGCCCGCGACCTGGCGGGCATCGCGGATGTGCTCGAACAGCACGTGCCCGACCCGCTGCTGCCCAAGACGGTGCTCAGTGATCCCGCGAGCGACGAAACCGACCTGGCGGCCCGGATGCCGTTCGACGTGGTCATCGGGCGGCACAACCCGCTCGCGACCCCGCTCGAACTGGCGTTCGAGGGTCAGCGTGCCCGGCTCACCGGCGTGTTCACCCGACCGTATGAGGGGCCGCCCGGCTGCGTGCACGGTGCGGTACTGGCCTCGTCGTTCGACATCGTCTTCGCCGCGGCCAACTTCATCGCGGGGCTCCCGGGACCCACGACCCGCCTGGAGATCACTTATCGCCGGCCCACCGCGCTGGAGACGCCGTGCCTGTTCGAGGGCTGGGTCGACCACCATGACTCCCGCTCGGTCCGGACGGTCGGCAGGCTGGTGCAGAACGACAAGGTCACGGTCACGGCCGTCGGCGAGTTCGCCCTCCTGACCCGCGAACAGATCGCGCGCATGGTCGACCGGACCCGGGGTGCCTCGTCGTCCGGCGGGTAGGTGATCAGGAGATCACACCGTCGGCGCGGAGCGCGGCGACCTGCGCGGGCGAAAGCCCGAGTTCGGCCTCCAGCACGGAGTCGGTGTGCTCGCCCAGCCACGGCGGGCGGGGGTCGGCCACCGCGGGGGCCGCGCTCATCCGCACCGGGTTGCCCGGGACCAGGACCGGCTGGGCGACCCCGTCGGTCCTGGGCAGCTCGACCAGCATGGACCGGGCCGCCACGTGCGGGTCGGTCACCACCTCCGCGTCGGTGAGGCAGGGGCCCGCGGCGATGCCCGCCGCACCCAGCAGGTGGCACGCCTCGGCCTTGGTCATGCCACCGGCCCAGGACTCCACGGCCGGCCGGAGGTCGGACTCCAGATGGTCCAGCCAGCCCTGGCGGCTCGCGAACCGCGGGTCCGCGGCCCACTCGGGGTGGCCGATGACCTCCACCAGCTTGGCGAAGTGCGGCTCCCGGGCGACCTGGAGCACGAACCAGCCGTCCCTGGCGCGGAAACCGTGCATGATCAGCGGCCCGACCTCGCCCCGGCGCAGGCCCATGGACCAGAAGTTCGTCACGACGTCGGTCATCGCCAGCATCGCGTCGAACATCGCCACGTCGACGTACTGCCCGCGGCCGGTGCTCTCGCGGTGGCGCAGCGCGGCCAGGATGCCGATGGTGGCGAACAGGGCCGCCCCGATGTCGCCGAGCGCCCCGACCGGCGCGACCCGGGGCGGCTCGTCGCCGGTGCGCTTCATCTCATAGATCCCCGACATCGCCTCGACGATGGGGGCGAACGCCGGCCAGTCACGGTAGGGGGTGTCGACGGTGTTGCCGAAGCCCGACACCGAGACGTAGATCCCGGCTGGGTGCACGGCGGCGATATCGGGGTAGCCCAGGCCGAGCCTGGCCATGGCGCCCGCTTTGGAGTTCTCGGCGATCACGTCGAACTTCGGGGCCATGCCGAGGACGAGGTCGCGTCCGCGCGGGTCCTTGAGGTTCACGCAGATGCTCCGCTTGCCGAAGTTGTTGCGCAGGAAGGTCGCTCCGACGGGTCGGCCGTGCGGGTCGGTCATGGCGGGCATCGAGCCCCGCCCGGAGTCCCCGCCGCGGATCGGCTCCACCTTGACGACGTCGGCTCCGAGCCGGCCGAGCAGCTGGGTCGCGTAGGGGAGGGCCTGCATCTGTTCGAGCGCGAGGACGCGGATGCCGGCGAGCGGCCGCGTGGAGAGTTCACCCTGGGTCATGGCGGAAGTCTAATTGCAGATTAGATCTTTTATGCAATCTACAACTAGGATGACCGGCATGCGTGGAATCTTGGCTTGGGGCGGATACCTCCCGCACCGGAGACTGGACCGCCGGGCGATCCCGGCCCTGACCGGCACCGGAGGCGGGGCGGGAAGGAGAACCGTCGCCTCCTATGACGAGGACGCGACGACCCTCGGCGTCGCCGCGGCGGCGTACGCACTCCAGGACGCGCCCGCCGAACCCCGGGCCCTGTGGTTCGCCACGACCGACCCGCCCTACGCCGACAAGACCAACGCCACGGCGCTGCATGCCGCGCTGCGGCTCGACCGGGCAGTCCCGGCCTATGACGCCGTCGGCTCGGTGCGTTCGGCGGTCGGTGCTCTCCGAGCCGCCTTCGACGCCGCCGTGCCGGTGCTGGTGGTCGCCGCGGACCTGCGCGGCGGGCTGCCGGGCGGGCCCGACGAGGCCGCGGGCGGAGACGGAGCCGCCGCGCTCCTGATCGGAGCCGACACCGACGGGCCGCTCCTGGCGGAGATCGTCGGCTCGTCCTCGCTGACCGAGGAGTTCCTCGACCGGTGGCGGGCCCCGGGCGAGGGGGCCTCCCGGCTCTGGGAGGAGAGGTTCGGCGAGGCCCGGTACACCGAGCTGGGGACCGAGGCGCTCAAACTCGCGCTGGAAGCGGCCGGGATCGGTCCCGAGGACGTGGGGAGCCTGGTCGTGGCCGGGCTGCACGGTCGCGCGGCCCGAGCGGTCGCGGCCCGCTCGGGCGTGCCCGCCGACCGGATCGCCGACCCGCTCGCCGCCACGGTCGGCAACGTCGGCGCGGCCCAGCCCGCGCTGCTGCTGTCCAGGGAGCTCGAGGAGACGCCGGATCCGGGCCGGATCATCGTCCTGGTGGTCCTGTCCGACGGGGCCGACGTGCTCGTGCTGCGCACGACGCAGGCCCTGGCCGGGCACCGCCCCACCCGTCCGCTCGCCGGTCAGCTCGACACCGGCGCGGCCGTCGGGTACGGCACCTACCTGGCGTGGCGCGGGCTGCTTCCCGTCGAGCCGCCGCGCCGCCCGGAGCCCGCCCGGCCCTCCTCGTCCGCGGCCCACCGCAACCGGGACTGGAAGTTCGGCTTCGTCGGGTCCCGTGCCGACGACGGGATGCTGCGCCTGCCACCGTCCCCGCTCGACGGCACGGCCGTGCCGATGTCGGGGACGACCGGGACGATCGTGACGTTCACCGTGGACCGACTGGCCTACTCGCCGAGCCCGCCGGTGGTCTTCGCGGTCATCGACTTCGACGGCGGCGGCCGGCTGCCGATGGAGCTCACCGACGTGGACGTCGACGAGGTCCGGATCGGCGGCCGGGTCGAGCCGACCTTCCGCCGGCTCTTCACCGCCGACGGTGTGCACAACTACTTCTGGAAGGCCCGGCCGGTCCGGGCCCCGGAGAGGGAGGCCTGAGATGGGCTCGAACGGGATCAAGGACCGGGTCGCCATCATCGGCATGGGCTGCACGCGGTTCACCGAGCACTGGGACAAGGGCGTCGACGACCTCCTGCTGGACGTTACGGGGGAGACCTTCGCCTCGGCCGGGGTCACCAAGGACGACGTGGACGCCTACTGGCTCGGCACCGCGCAGTCGGGCATGAGCGGGCTGACCCTCGCCAAGCCCCTCAGGCTGGGGGACAAGCCGGTCACCCGGGTGGAGAACTACTGCGCCACCGGATCCGAGGCGTTGCGCCAGGCCGCCTACGCGGTGGCCAGCGGGGCCTACGACATCGCGATGGCGGTGGGTGTGGAGAAGGTCAAGGACTCCGGATACCAGGGGCTCAACGCCTTTCCCATCCCCAACGACGGGACCCAGCGCACCCTTACGGCGGCGGCCATGTTCTCGATGGTCGCCCCCGCCTACGCCCGCCGCTACGGGGTCTCCGACGGGGAGATGCGCACGGTGCTGGCGCGGATCGCGTCGAAGAACCATGCCAACGGGGCCGTCAACCCGCGGGCGCAGTTCCGCAAGGAGATGTCGGTGGAGCGGCTGTGCGCCATGCCGGCGGTGGCGGGCGGGCTGTCGGTCTTTGACTGCGCGGGTGTGGCCGACGGAGCGGCGGCCGCGATCGTCGTCCGGGCCGAGGACGCCCACCGGTACACCGACAAGCCGCTGCTGATCAAGGCGCTGTCGCTGGTGGTGGGGGACGGCTCGGGGCTGATGGATCCGGCCTACGACTACACGACCTTCCCCGAGGTCGCCGCCTCGGCCCGCGACGCCTACGCTCAGGCCGGGATCACCTCGCCTGCCGGGGAGCTGGCGATGGCCGAGGTGCACGACTGCTTCACCCCGACCGAACTGGTGCTGCTGGAGGACCTGGAGCTGGCCGAGCGGGGTTCGGCCTGGAAGCAGGTGCTGGCGGGGGCGTTCGACCGGGACGGCGAACTGCCGGTGAACCCCGACGGCGGACTCAAGTCGTTCGGGCACCCGGTGGGCGCGTCCGGTCTCCGGATGATGTTCGAGGCCTGGCTGCAGCTGCGTGGTGAGGCTCCGGCGGAACGCCGTATCTCGACCTACGGCTCCAGGTCGCTCGCCCTGACCCACAACCTCGGCGGTTATCCGGGGGAGATGCTCAGTTTCGTGTCGATCCTCGGTACAGCCTGACGACGTGGACGGCCACCGCACGCGGCCGTCCACGCCGCGTTCAGTCGGTCCAGTCGACCCGGTCCGCACGGGAGGGCTGCCGCCCGGTCCGCAGTGGGGACAGCGGGGCGTCGACCAAAAGGATCCGCTCACGTTCCTGGACGAGGGACGCGCCGCCGGGGATCAGCTCGCCCCCTCCCCGGATGAGTTCGGCCTCCACGGCGGCCCAGGCCTCCCAGTTGGGGACGGTCCAGAGCAGCAGGCACTCGTCGTTCTGGCGCATCGCCGTGCACCAGGCGCCGGTCAGCCGCCACCCCGTCCGGGCCTCGGCCGCCGCGGCGTCCTCCACGGCCGAGTCGAGGAAGCGCCACGCCGTCCCCGGGCTGACCTTGACGATCTCGTGGGCGTACAGCTCGCCGCCCGTGGGCCCCTTGCAGAGCTCCTCGATCGTGAGGGTGGCCGGGTGCGGAACGAGGATCCGGTCGAAACCACCCGACCGCAGGTCCGCTGCGGCCGCCCACCATTTCGCCAGGGCCGGATCCTGCAGGGTCGCGTTGCCGAACTCCAGCCGGAAGGACTTTCCGAGGCCTTCGAAGCCGTCCTCCTCCCAGAGGTTCACCACCTGTGGCCAGTGGCCGGTACTGCCGACGACACCCCAGACCCCGTAGCAGAGCTGATGTCGCTGGTCCTGGCCGATCGGGCTCCAGTTGGCGGTCATGTGGTGCATGTACCGGGCCCGGTTCTGTTTCGTGATGGTGATGAACTCGTGGATGTAGACCTTGTCGTTCACGCGTCCCTCGATCCTCGCGACTACCTGATTGATGATTATGTATATAATCTATACTCAATGTCGATGGTTTCCGGGTCCCGGAGTCCCCACAGAAGGCGGTACCGCTCTTGCCTGACCAGCCACCCGCGCCCGACCTTCGGTGGGAGCCGGGTGATGACGGGATCGCCCGCCTCACGCTCAACCGGCCCCAGGCCGGCAACGCCGTCACCGCCGCCCAGCGCGAGGAGATCATCGTCCGCCTCGCGGAGGCGAGCGCCGACGCCCGGATCCGGGCCGTCGTCCTCACCGGCGCGGGGTCCCGGCACTTCTGCACCGGAGCCGACCTGAGCGCACCCGCCGCGCCCGCGGCCCCGCCGCCCGAGGGGATGCCCGACCGGCCGGCGGGTTCGGTCGCCCGCGCGATCGCCGGCGGCGCGCAGCGCCTGATCTCGGCCGTGCTCGACTGCGAGAAGCCGGTCATCGCCGCGGTCAACGGCACGGCGGCCGGGATCGGCTGCCACCTGGCCTACGCCTGCGACCTGGTCCTGGCCGCCGACTCGGCCAAGTTCATCGAGGTGTTCGTACGCCGCGGCCTGGTCGTCGACGGTGGCGGCGCCTACCTGCTGACCCGGCTGATCGGCCCGCAGCGGGCCAAGGAACTGATCTTCTTCGGCGACGACCTGTCTGCGGCCGACGCCCACCGGCTGGGGCTGGTCAACCGGGTGGTGGCGGCGGAGGAGCTGGCCGGGACCGTCACCGAGTGGGCCACCCGCCTGGCGGCCGGACCCACCCTCGCGCTGGGCCTCGGCAAACGGCTGGTCAACCGCTCCCTGGACGGGGACCGGGCCACCTCCCTCGCCGAGGAGGCCATGGCCGCGGAGATCAACATGAACAGTGCCGACGGCCAGGAGGGCCTGCGCGCGTTCCTCGAGCGCAGGGCCCCTGAGTTCCGTGGCTGGTGACCTGCGCTTTCCCAGTAGATTGACCGCACCCTTCACCTACAGGAGCCCCCCGTGGACCTGCGTCTGACCGAGCCGGAACTGGCGTTCCGGAACCGACTGCGGGTGTGGCTGGCCGAGACCCTGCCCGCGCTGCCCGCCCAACCCGGGCGCGACGACTGGCCCGCCCGGCGGGTCTACGACACCGCCTGGCAGCGCCTGCTGTTCGAGGCCGGGTACGCCGGCGTCGACTGGTCGGCCGACCACGGCGGCCTGGGCGCCTCGCCCACCGAGCAGCTGATCTTCCTGGAGGAGACGGCGCGGGCCCGCGCCCCCTATGTCGGCGCCAACTTCGTCGGCCTGCTGCACGCCGGGCCGACACTGGGCGTGGAGGGCACCCCGGAGCAGCGGGCCCGGCACCTGCCCCGGATCCTGCGCGGCGAGGAGGTGTGGTGCCAGGGCTTCTCCGAGCCCGACGCGGGCTCCGACCTGGCCGCGCTGCGCACGGTCGCGGTCCGGGACGGCGACGCCTACGTCGTCAACGGCCGCAAGGTCTGGACCTCGCACGCCGAGGTCGCCGACTACTGCGAACTGCTCGTCCGGACCGACCCGCAGGCCCCCAAGCACCGGGGCATCACCTGGCTGATCCTGCCGATGGACACCCCCGGCGTGCAGGTGCGGCCGTTGCGCACGGCGGTCGGCAGCAGCGAGTTCAGCGAGCTGATCCTCGACGACGTCCGCGTTCCGGTGGGCAACCGGGTGGGCGCCGAGAACGACGGCTGGCGCGTGGCGATGGTGACCTTCTCGTTCGAACGGGGCACCGCGTTCATCGCGGACGTCATCGAGTCGCGGAACCTGCTCGCCGAGACGGTGAAGGTGGCACGCGCCACTCCCGC
>JBDSTJ010000318.1:0-2734 GCA_039928335.1 Streptosporangiaceae bacterium
CTTCTGGAGCATCGCGGCCGCCGGTGTCTGCTGTTTCGGAGCGCTGCTGGAGTTCTACGGGCACGGCCACGGGTGGGGCGGCTGGGAGTACGAGCGCGGCAACCTGGTCGCCATCGGCACCCTCGTCGGCGGGATCTGGATCTTCGGGATCTACAACAGCACCCGCAGGGCCTATCTGCAGGGCCTGGAGGAGCGGGCGGACCGGGTCGAGCGGGAACGCGACAACCAGGTGCAGATCGCGATGGCCGCCGAGCGGGCCCGGATCGCGCGCGAGCTGCACGACGTGGTGGCGCACAACGTGAGCGTGATGGTCGTGCAGGCCGACGGCGGTGCGTTCATGGTGGACACCGAGCCGCACCGGGCCAGGCAGGCGCTGGAGGCGATCTCCGAGACCGGGCGGACCGCACTCCGGGAGATGCGGCTGCTGCTGGGCGTGCTGCGCGACGACGGTTCGGCCGGCCCGTACGCCCCGCAGCCCGGCATCGGGCAACTCCCGGACCTGGTCGAGCAGACCCGGGCTGCCGGGCTGCCCGTCAGGTTCGTCACCGAGGGGCCGTTGCCGCAGCTCAGCACCGGCCAGCAGCTCACCGTCTACCGGATCGTGCAGGAGGCGCTGACCAACGCGCTGAAACATGCCGGTCCGGCGGCCTCGGCCGACGTGCGGCTGAGCTACTTTGACCACAGGATCGTGGTCCGGGTGTGCGACGACGGCCGCGGGTCGGCCGCACCCACCGACGGGCTCGGTCACGGCCTCGCCGGAATGCGGGAGCGCGTCGCCATGTACGGCGGGAAGGTCCAGGCCGTCCCGGTTTCCACCGGCTTCGAGGTCGTCGCCGAACTACCGCTCAGAGGAGACAGATGATTCGCGTGGTCCTGGTCGACGATCAGGAACTGGTCAGGGCCGGTTTCCGGATGGTCCTCGACGCCCAGCCCGACATCGACGTCGTGGGCGAGGCCGGTGACGGCATGGCCGCGGTCGACCTGCTCCGGCACACGATGGCCGACGTGGTTTTGATGGACGTCCGGATGCCCCGGATGGACGGCATCGAGGCGACCGAGCGGATCTCCGGCCCCAAGGTGATCATCCTGACCACCTTCGACCTGGACGAGTACGCCTTCTCCGCCCTCAAGGCCGGTGCGAGCGGCTTCCTGCTCAAGGACGCGGGGCCCGCCCAGCTGATCGAGGCGATCCGGGTGGTCCACTCCGGTGACGCCGTCGTCGCCCCGTCGACGACGAAGCGGCTGATCGACCGGTTCGCCCTGCACCTGCCCGACGCCAACCCCGCCTCCGACAAGGCCGTCGCCGAGCTCACTCCGCGTGAGCTCGAGGTGCTGCACCTGGTGGCGCGCGGCATGTCCAACATGGAGATCGCCGCGGAGCTCGTGGTGTCCGAGGCGACCGTGAAGACCCACGTCGGGCGGATTCTGATGAAACTGGGCCTGCGCGACCGGGTGCAGGCGGTGGTCTTCGCCTATGAGACCGGTCTGGTGAGATCGGGACAGGGCGACTACTGAAAGTAGTCTTTCTTTGCCGTTCCCTGGACTCTACCTAGGAGTAGCTGACTAACTACCTTAGGTAGCAATCTCGTACAGGAGGGCCCATCTCATGATCATGAAGTTCACCGCCACTGCGGTCGTCGCCCTCGGCCTGCTCGCCAGCGCCGCGCCTGCCATGGCCGACACCCACACCAGCGGCAACAGCAGCGTCCTCGGCGGCAACCAGGTCTTCGCCCCGATCTCCATCCCGATCAACGTCTGCGGCAACGCCATCGCGGTCCTCGGCATCGCCGGGGCCGGCTGCGAGGGCGGCGCGGTCGTCACCAGGTAACGACTTCCGAACGGCGCGAGCGCCGGACTCCCCTCGGGGTGTCCGGCGCTCTGAACTTCGACCTGCCGGGGCACTCACAGGGCCCAGCGCTCGTGCGCGGAGTCGGTGCTGCGGGCGGAACGGGCCTTCGCGACCGTCTCGTCTGCCAGTAGGCGTCCTTCGCCGAGCTCCCGGTCGATGGCCGCGACCTGCGCGGGTCCTGGCGGGGCGTCCACGTGGACGGTTCCCAGCCCCATCAGCCTCTGCAACGGCGTGGACGTCAGCCGGACGCTCTGGGCACGGGCGAAGGCGACCACGTCCCAGGTCCGACAGCAGACACCGCTGCGGGAGACGAAGACCTCGCCGGAGGAGCCGCAGGCGGCCGTGCGGTCCCAGCGCGACTTCGACTCCGTCAGCGGGATGGAAGCCAGCGACACCCCGGGGAACACCTCCGCGATCAGCCGGAAGGCGACCTCGCGAGGAGCCACGGGCAGGAGCGTCGAGGACAGGGACTGCCGCTCCCCGCCGTAACCGGCCACGGTCACCTCGACCCTGGCCCAGCCGAATGAACGCCAGATCAGCGGCTCGACCACCCGGACCGCCTGGATCCGGCCCGGCGGCAGGGTCTGCAGCCGAGTCTCGAACAGGCCGTACCGCAGCCGCAGCCCGTCCGGTGACAGCGCGCACCTGAAGTCGGTGTACATGACCATCGGGGCGACGACCCCGCGCAGCAGGCCCAGCAGCACCGGCACGGCCGCGCCGAACACGCCCAGTTCACCGGCGGTGATCCCGAAGATCACCAGCCCGACGAACAGAACCGAGGAGATGATCACCGGGATCCTGAAGACGAGCGAGCCGAAGAAGGGTCCGAACGGCACCCGGAAGAACGGCCGCTCCGGGGCCTGCGGAGTGTGGCCCGGCAGGCCC
>JBDSTJ010000319.1:0-8185 GCA_039928335.1 Streptosporangiaceae bacterium
GTCCTCGTCGTCACCGGCGGCGGCCTGGCCGGCCAGGCGCTGCTGACCTCCGACACCTCGCCGTCGAGCACCAACGCGGCGGTGCGGGCCCCCGAGGGGGCGGCCGACAGCAGCACGTTGTCCTCGCCGCTGTCCGTCCACTCGGTGGAGAGCCGGACCGACTATCGCCGGGCGACGCTGCGGGCCCAGGTCACCGAGCAGATCCAGGCGGGTGACAGCCGCTCGATGAACGTGATGCTCTCGACCCGGCTGCTGGACTGCGTCAAGCTTGTCAGTGCCGGTTCCCGCACGCTCCTGGTCGACCAGGCACAGTACGAGGGCAGTCCTGCCACGATCATCGTGGTCTCGCCCGGCATCGGATCCAACGAGATCTGGGTCGTGGGCCCCAAGTGCTCGGCCACCGACCGCGACGAGAAGCTGCACCAGCAGATCCCGGCCTGATCGCTGGCGCGGGTCACAGGGCCTCGGCGGCGGCGACCATCGCGTGGGTGATCTGGGTGAGGTCGTCGGCGGTGCTGATGTAGGGCGGCATCGTGTAGATCAGGTCGCGGAACGGCCGGAGCCACACCCCGTGGTCCATCGCGATCCGCTGGACCTTCTCCTGGTCGATCGGGACGCTGGTCTCGATCACGCCGATCGCGCCCTTGACCCGGACGTCGGCCACACCCGGCAGCCCGCGCACCGGTTCGAGGCCGGCGGCGAGTGAGGTCTCGATCGCGGTGACCTCGGCCCGCCAGTCCCGCGACAGCAGCAGGTCGATGGAGGCGACGGCGACGGCGGCGGCCAGCGGGTTGGCCATGTAGGTGGGGCCGTGCATGAGGGGCGCCTCGCCCGCGCCGACCCCGGCCGCCACCCGGTCGGTGCAGAGGGTCGCGGCCATGGTCAGGTAGCCGCCGGTCATGGCCTTGCCGACGCACATGATGTCGGGGGCGACCTGGGCGTGATCGCAGCCCCAGAGCTCGCCGGAGCGCCCGAACCCGGTGGCGATCTCGTCGAGGATGAGCAGCAGACCGTGCTCGTCGGCGAGTCTGCGCAGTTCACGCAGATGTGAGGGGTCATAGAACCGCATGCCGCCCGCGCCCTGCACGATCGGTTCGACGATGATCGCGGCCAGTTCGTGGGCGTGTTCGGCGACGAGTGTCCCGAGCTGGTGGAGATAGACGTAGTCCGGGTCGACCGGTGGCGCCGGCGCGAACACGTGCTGTGGCAGCACGTCGGCGAACAGGTGGTGCATCCCGTTGGCCGGGTCGCAGACGGCCATGTCGCCGAAGGTGTCGCCGTGGTAGCCGCCGCGCACGGTCAGCAGCCGGGGCCGGTCGAGCCCCTGCGACTTCCAGAACTGCAGCGCCATCTTGATCGCGACCTCGACCGCGACCGAGCCGGAGTCGGCGAAGAACACCTTGGTGAGCGGCTCCGGCGTGATCTCCACGAGGGTCCTGGCCAGTTCCACGGCCGGCGCGTGGGTCAGGCCGCCGAACATGACGTGCGCCATCCGGCCGAGCTGGTCGGTGACGGCGGCGTTGAGCACCGGATGGTTGTAGCCGTGGATCGCCGCCCACCAGGACGACATCCCGTCGACCAGCTCGCGGCCGTCGGCGAGCGTCAGCCGGACGCCGCTGGCCGAGGTGACGATGTGCGGGGGCAGCGTGGACGGCATCGGGGCGTAGGGGTGCCAGACATGCTCACGGTCGTAGGCCAGCAGCTGTTCGGGGGTCATGAAAGCCGAGCCTACCGAAGGTGATCTGTGTTACTTGTGAGTAGCTGACCTGCGCGAAGACTCACTCCCGGAGCATCCGTGACGCGGCTCACCAGCACATTCGCGTTGTTGGACGCTTTGTCACCTCTAGCGTGATCGATGTCCAACCCCCCGCTAAGGAGATCATCGTGAGACTCGCAGCCGCCCTGACCGCCGCGGCCGTCATGCTGGTCGCCACCCCCGCGCACGCCGCCGACAGGACCCTCAGGGCCACGCCCGGAAACGTCGTCGTCGGAGCCCGCGGCGGCTCCTGGACGACCCTGCGCGCCACCGGCCTCCCCGCCTGGGTCCAGCTGATCGACGCTGAAATGCACGGCCCGCACGGGGCTCGCAACTACGTCGACCTGAATCTCCGGAACGTTCCAGGAGTCTGGGAGGGTGAAGTGGTGTTCGGCCACACCGACCAGCCCGGAAAATGGCGCGTCGTCCTCAAGCTGGTCGGCGAGAACCGCAGGGCCACCGGCCCCACGACCGCCTTCACCGTCAAGCGCCGCACCACCTTGGCCGCCACCGGCGGCGGCTCCCGCGCCCGAGGCGGCCTCAACGGCGTCCTCAAGCGGCTGCTCGGCGACGGCCACTCCCTCCCCTACGCCCGGCAGAAGGTCCGTCTGTACCGCTGGTCCGGCCACTGGGTCCACACGGCCACCGACCGGACCGACGCCAGGGGCCGCTACGCCTTCAGGGTCAGGACCGGTAAATACCAGATCCGCTACGCCGGCACCACGATCAACGCCGCGGCGGTCTCGGACCGTAACGCCGGTTAGGTCCCACTTGCGGCGGCTTGGGGTCAGGCGGCCGAGTCCGGGCGGGCCCGGCCGGTGTGCTCCGGCCGGAGCGAGCGGGTCAGGAGGAGGTAGGCGACCGCCGCGACCGCGTAGGCCATGATCGTGCAGCCGAGGACGGGGTAGGAATCGCCGGTCGGCGGCAGCGCCAGGGTCGCCACGCCGCCGGCCGCGACGAAGGTGATGTTGAAGAGCATGTCGTAGGCGGAGAACACCCGGCCCCGGAACTCGTCGTCGACATTCTCCTGGACGATCGTGTCGACGCAGACCTTGATCCCCTGGGAGGCGACGCCGAGCAGGAACCCGCCGACGACGTAGGGGGTCTGCCGGAACGGTGTCGCGAAGGCCAGCAGGCTGAATCCGGCCAGGGCCAGCAGGATCGCGATCCACCCGTCCTTGCCGACCCGCCGCACCGCCCACGGCGTGATCACCGCGCCGAGGAAGTAGCCGCCGCCCGACACCCCGGTGATCAGCGCGATGCCCTCGAAGCCGCTGGGGAACACGTTGCGGTAGAGCAGCAGCGTCATCAGCAGCCACAGACCGTACAGGAACCGGTGCAGTGAGATGGCGCCCAGTGCCAGCGCGGCGTGCCTGCGCCGCAGCACGTGCCGGGTGCCGTCAGCGAGTCCCCTGAGCACGTTCCCGACGGTTTCACGTCGAACATCCGACGGTCCGAGCCGGTCGGCGTCGATCGTCCGGGCGACCAGCGCCGTCAGCACGTAGAGAGCGGCGCAGAACACCAGCGTCGTCGTTGTCCCGGCCCTGGCCACGCCGAAGCCGACCCCGGCGCCGGCGAACGCCGCGACGGTGCCGGCCGTCGGTGTGATCGTGTTGGCCAGGAGCAGGTCGCGTTCGGCCACGACGTGCGGCAGCGAGGCCGGCAGCGCGGCCAGGAAGAACCGGTTGATCCCCAGCACGAACAGGGCGGCGACGAAGAACGCATCCCCGGCCGCCACGATCAGCCAGGCCATGACCAGCACCAGCACGGCCCGCACGAGCGGCGCGTACACCAGGATCTGCCGCCGCCGCCACCGGTCGATGAACACTCCGGCGAACGGTGCGACCAGGGAGTAGGGCAGCAGGAGCAACGCGAATGCCGCGGCGGCTCGCCCGGCCGAGGTCTGCTTCTCGGGCGAGAAGAACAGGAAGCCGCCCAGTGTGATCTGGACGACCCCGTCGCCGAACTGGGATACCAGCCGGGTCGCGAAGAGCCGCTGGAAGTCCCGGCCGCGCGCGAATCCCCAAGCCCCCATGACGATCAATGTAGGCCGCTCCGGGCCGGCACGCGAAAAGGCCCGGACGGTATCGAGGCCGTCCGGGCCTTCTGCTCTGCGACTCCTGGAGCTACCGCTCGACGTCGCCGCGGATGAACGCGTCGACCGCGAGGCGGGCCTCGTCGTCGTTGTACTGCTCCGGCGGGGACTTCATGAAGTACGAGCTGGCGCTCAGGATCGGGCCGCCGATGCCCCGGTCCTTGGCGATCTTCGCGGCGCGGACCGCGTCGATGATGACGCCGGCCGAGTTCGGTGAGTCCCACACCTCGAGCTTGTACTCCAGGTTGAGCGGGGTGTCACCGAAGGACTTGCCCTCGAGGCGGACGTAGGCCCACTTGCGGTCGTCGAGCCACGGCACGTGGTCGGAGGGGCCGATGTGCACGTCGGCCTTGGCCATCTCGTGCGGGATCTGCGAGGTGACCGACTGCGTCTTGGAGATCTTCTTGGACTGCAGGCGCTTGCGCTCCAGCATGTTCATGAAGTCCATGTTGCCGCCGAAGTTCAGCTGGTAGGTGCGCAGCAGCTCGACGCCGCGGTCCTCGAACAGCTTGGCCATGACGCGGTGCGTGATGGTCGCGCCGACCTGGGACTTGATGTCGTCGCCGACGATCGCGACGCCCGCGTCGGTGAACTTCTTGGCCCAGACCGGGTCGCTGGCGATGAACACCGGAAGGGCGTTGACGAACGCGACCTTCGCGTCGATGCACGCCTGGGCGTAGAACCGGTCGGCGTCTTCGGAGCCCACCGGGAGGTAGGACACGAGAACGTCCACCTGGTTGTCCCTGAGAGCCTGGACGACGTCCACGGGCTCGGCCTCGGACTCTTCGACGATCTCGCGGTAGTACTCGCCGAGGCCGTCGAAGGTGTGCCCGCGCTGGACGATGACGCCGGTGGGCGGCACGTCGGCGAACTTGATGGTGTTGTTCTCGCTGGCGTGGATGGCGTGCGCGAGGTCCTCACCGACCTTCTTCGCGTCGACGTCGAACGCCACAACGAACTCGACATCACGGACGTGATAGTCGCCGAACTGGACGTGCATCAGTCCAGGCACACGCGCGTCCGGGTTCGCGTCCTTGTAGAACTCGACTCCCTGGACGAGCGAAGAGGCGCAGTTGCCCACTCCGACGATGGCTACGCGCACCGAACCCATCCGGTTGCTCCTTTTCGTGAGGGGGACTTCGACCCGCTGCTCAGCGGGGGAAGTCCGTGTTATTCGTGTCTGGCTGGTCTGTTCCGTCATGCCGCGGCGCGGGAACCGGTGCCGCCGCGCTGCCCCTGCCGTGCGGCTCCTGCGCCCGCGCGTGTTCCCTGCCGATGAGCTCGTTGAGCCAGCGGACCTCACGCTCGACGGATTCGAGCCCGTGGTTCTGGAGTTCGAGGGTGTAGCTGTCGACTCTTTCCCGGGTCCGTGTCAACGCGGACCGCACGTCGTCCAGGCGCTCGTCGAGCCGACTGCGCCGACCTTCGAGAATCCGGAGCCGCACGTCGGCCCTGGTGTGGGCGAAGAAAGCGAAATGAACGCCGAATCCCTCGTCCTCCCAGGCCGCCGGGCCGGCCTCGTTGAGGAGCTTCTGAAGCTGCTCCTTGCCCTCGGCCGTCAGCTTGTAGGTGATCTTTGCTCGTTTGCTCGCGAGCGTCCCCGGCAGCGGCTCGTCCACGTCCTCCATGATCAGCCCCTGGGTGAGGAGCTGCTTCAGGCAGGGGTAGAGCGTGCCGTAGGAGAACGCGCGGAACATGCCGAGCAGGGTGTTAAGCCGCTTGCGCAGCTCATATCCGTGCATCGGGGACTCGTTCAGCAAGCCGAGCACGGCGAGCTCGAGCACGCCGCCCTTCTTGCTGGCCATAGTCCCTCCTGCACACTGCATGTCTCGACTAGATGTATCGAGTGAATGTATCGAGTGAATGTATCGGCTCGATACATCGCTACGATACGTACTGTTCACCAACTCCGCAAGCCGCCGTATTCAGGACGCCAAGTACGGGATCCCGCAACCGGGCCGTGCCGGGGTCGGTACGATGGCCCGTTGATACCAGTCGCTGCATGGGGCTCACCCCCCGCCCACCGCCCCCGCAGTGCCGACGTACGGGTCCCCACGGCCCGTACCCCAGCCGAAGAGGTCGTGTGAGTAACCCGCCTTATGGTTCTTCCAGCGGTGACCAGCCGCCAGGTGAAGATCACTGGTTCAGGCCCGCCCCCGCGACGCCTCGCGAGGAGATCTACCGCGAGTCGGAGTACGGGCCGTACGGGTCGCAGCAGCCTGCCCCCGTCTATGATCAGGACCCTTTCGGTCAGCCGGTTTCGTCCCATGAGCAGAGCCCTTTCGGGCAGAAGCCGCCACCTGCCGCCCCCTCCCAGGGCCGGCAGGATCCCTTTGGTCAGGACTTGCACCCGCCGCACCCGCCGCAGCAGCCGGCCCGGCCACCGGTCCAGCCACCGGCACCGCCGGTCGTCGGCGGGCTGAACGCGCTGCAGTCACTCGGCCGGCCGGTCGAGGCGCCCGGCGCCCCCGGTGCCCCTGACTATGGCGGCGAGTCGGCCTACGGGCCGCCGACGGCCTACGGGCCGCCGCCTTCGTATGAGTTCCCGGACGGCCCCGGAACCCCCGGCGGACCGGCCGGACCTGGCGACCAAGGGCCGGGTGGCGGTGGCGGCGGAGGTTTCGGTGGGCCCGAGGACCCGGATGACTCCGTCGTCGTCGGCCGACGCAGGAAGCCGACGACGACCGGCTGGAAGCGCTACCTCCCCAACTGGAAGATCGTTGTGGGGGTCATCACGCTGGGGATCCTCGGCGTGACCGCCCTGATCACGGTCGCCTACATGAACACCGACGTGCCCAACCTCAAAGCGTCCCAGGTGGGCGTGAAGGACCAGGGCACCACCGTCTATGAGATCAAGAACGGCAAGAACAGTCCCCTGTTCCGGCTCGGCGAGCCGCGCGAGAACGTCGAGTACAAGAACATTCCCGACGTCGTCAAGAACGCGGTGATGGCGGCCGAGCAGCGGGACTTCATGACCGACCCGGGCGTCTCGCCCAAAGGCCTGACCCGGGCGGTCTGGAAGAGCGCCACCGGCGGCGACGTCACCGGCGGCTCGACGATCACCCAGCAGGTGGCCCGCAACTACTTCCAGGGACTCAGCCAGGAACGCACACTGAGCCGCAAGTTCAAGGAGATCTTCGTCGCGGTCAAGCTCGACAAGGAGATGAGCAAAGAGGACATCCTCGAGCTCTACCTCAACACGATCTACTACGGCCGCCAGGCCAACGGCATCCAGGCCGCGTCCCGTGCCTACCTCGGCAAGGACGTACAGAAGATCAACAGCCCGTCGGAGGCCGCGCTGCTGGCCACCGTGCTCAACCGGCCCGACTGGTTCCACACCCAGGGCAGTCCCGCCAAGGACCCGCAGCGGGCCGCCACCGAGTCCCGCTGGAACTACGTCCTGGACGGCATGGTCACCAAGGGCTGGCTGTCCGCGGCGGAGCGGACCAAGCAGAAGTTCCCCAAGACCATCAAATCGGGTAGCTACAACAAGGACAAAGGCCAGAACAGCTACATCCGTGACCGGGTTCTCACGGATCTCGCCAAGGCCAAGCTGACCGAGAAGGACATCACCACGGGCGGCTACAAGGTCTCCACGAGCATCGACCACAAGCTCATGGCGTACGCCCGCGCCGCCGTGCTCCAGGCCGGACCCGCCAAGTCCTCGATCAAGAAGACCGACCGTATCGGCCTGGTCGCGGTGAATCCCGAGGACGGCACGGTTCCCGCCTTCTACGGCGGCAACCCGTTCAAGGACCAGGCCGACGCGGCCTTCTTCGACACCGCGCAGGTCGGCTCGTCCTTCAAGCCCTTCGTGCTGGCCGAAGCGCTGCACCAGGGCTACAACGCCAAGTCGATGATCGACGCGGCGCTGTTCCGCTGCTTCAAGGTCGACGGCAGCTGGGTCCAGGGCATCACCAACGAGAGGGCCTGCGGTAACAAAGAGGGCTACCGGGTGAACGGCGACGGCCGGGGCGGCGTGCTGAGCCTGATCGACGCCATGGCCATCTCGCAGAACGTCTCCTATGTCCGCCTCAACCTGCTGCTCGGCCCGGAGAACGTCGCCAAGATGGCCGCGTCGCTCGGCGTGCCGAGGGCGAGCATGAAGGGTCAGGAGAGCGGTGGCCTGGCGCTGGGCATCTCCTCCTACCCGGCGGTCTACCAGGCTTCGGGCTATGCGGCCTTCGCCAACGGCGGAAAGGCCGTGAACCCGCACCTCGTCACCAAGGTCACGCACCTGGTGGACGGCAAGGAGGTCAAGGTCAAGCTGCCGTGGGACGACGCCAAGCCCAAGCGGGTCCTGGAGGAGGACGCCGCCGCCCAGGTCACCGCAG
>JBDSTJ010000320.1:0-2988 GCA_039928335.1 Streptosporangiaceae bacterium
ACCAGGACCAGACCAAGCTGTACGTCGCCTCGGTCAACCGACGCGACAACCGGATCGTGGTCAAGAAGAAGCTCACCGGCGGCGACGAGAACGGCGGGACCTACTACGAGCTCGGAAGCGTGCCATACCAGGTGCCGATCGGGGTCTGGCAGCCGTTCACGATCAGCATCAAGAACGACAACACCACGCCGGGGATGGTCACGATCAGGGTCGCCCAGCAGGGCAGGGAGCTGCTCAGGGTGACCGACACCGGAATGGGCGGGTACCCGATCCTCGCACCCGGCGCGGTCGGGCTGCGCGCCGACAACACCGAGTTCGAGGTCACCGACTTCCAGGTGCACAGGCTCTGAGCGTGCGGGCGGTCCGCGGCCGCCCGCACGGGCGGTCAGGCGGTGTCAGCCTGCTCGCGGGTCACCGTGACCTTGGCGCGCAGGTGGAAGGCCCAGTTGAGGATCTTGACGGTGTCATTGAAGCGCGCGGTCCTGTTGTTCGTGCTCTTCAGGACGACGCCGTACAGGAGGTGCTTCTTGTTCTTCGAGGCGAACAGGAAGCAGGCGCCGGCGGCGCCGGTGGTGCCGGTCTTGATGCCGAGCATGCCCGGGTAGCGGCCGAGCAGCTTGTTGCCGCTGTCGAAGGTGTAGGAGTGGCCGCCGGGGGTGTGCCACACGTTGATCTGCTTCTTCGCCACCGTGTTGCGGAAGTTCGGGTACTTCATAGCGGTCCGGGCGAGGGTGACCTGGTCCTTGGCGGTCGACCACTGCTTGTTCGGGTACCACCAGGGGTTGAGGCCGTCGAAGCTGTCGTACCGGGTGTGGGTCAGGTGCAGCGCCTTGGCCTGGGCGTTCATCTTCCCGATGAACTTCTTCCAGGTCGGGCCGTAGGCGTCGGCCAGGGCATAGGCGGCGGCCGAGTCCGACTCCAGCAGCATCGCCTGGACGAGCTGCCCGGCGGTGAGGGTGTCGCCCACGACGAGGCCGGCCGAGCTGGCACCGTGGTTGTCGATGTAGTCGTGGTGCCGCTGGGTGATCTTGATTTTGCGGTTGAGCTTGCCGGCCTTGAGCACGACCAGGGCGGTCATGACCTTGGTGATGCTGCCGATCTGCATCTTCGTGTTGGGCTTGCGGGACCAGAGCACCTTGCCGGTGGTCTGGTCGAGGAGGTAACCGGTCTGCGCGCTGATCCCCGCCGGTTTCTTCGGGTACTTCTTCAGCGCCTTCGTCCCGGCGTGCGCCGCCGACACCGGAACCGTCGCGACCATCGCCGCGGACAGGACCAGCGCGCTCAGCCGTCTGAACCTCACATGCCTCACATGCCTCACCTCTCACCGTCAGATCGACACAAAGCATGATCATATACCCCCTCCGGAGGCATCCCATGTGATCAACAATAAGTAGAGACTTACTTTGACCGCCGGGTCTCGGGTAGTTTTTGCAGATAAGACCTGGTGCGAAGGAGCTGGTTGCCCGATGTCATCCGAATCTCTGGCCTTCAATCTCGCGGATCTCTTCGAGACCGTCGCCGACGCCGCCCCCGACCGGCTCGGACTGGTCAGCGGGGACGTCCGGCTGACCTACCGCGAACTCGACGAGCGGGCCAACCGGCTCGCCGCCGCACTCGCGGCTCTGGGAGTGGGAGCCGGCGACCGGGTGGCGATCCTGGCGGCCAACCGGGCGGAGTGGCTGGAGACCCAGATCGGCGTCTACAAGCTCCGGACCGTCCCGGTCAACGTCAACTACCGCTACACCGCGGGCGAGCTCGCCCATGTGATCGCCGACGCGGGCTGCGTGGCGCTGGTCGGCGAGCGGGCGCTGATCGCCCGGCTCGGAACCGCCCGCGCGGACCTCCTCGAGCTCCGGCACGTGCTGGCCCTGGAGGACGGGACCGCCTACGAGCTCGAGGACGTCCTCCCCTACGAGGAGGCCCTCGCCGCGGTCTCCCCGGCACGGGTCCCGGTCCAGCGGTCCGGCGACGACCTCTACCTGCTCTACACCGGCGGCACGACCGGGCTCCCCAAGGGCGTGATGTGGCGCAGCGAGGACATCTTCTTCGCCGCGATGGGCGGCGGGAACATGATCGGCCAACCGATCGCCACGCCGGCGGAGGCGGGCGTCAACGCCGCGGCCGGCGGCATGACGATCCTGGTCAACGCGCCGCTGATGCACGGCGCGGGAATGTGGGTGGCATGGGCGGCACTGACCTCGGGCGGCACGCTGGTCCTGTGGTCGCAGCCGGGCTTCCACGCCCCCGACGTCCTCGACCTGATCGTGGCTGAGGGCGTCCAGGTGATGGTCCTGGTCGGCGACGCGATGGCCCGTCCGATCGCCGACGAGCTCGAACAGCACTCCTACGACCTGTCGCAGATGTTCGCGATCGCCACCGGCGGCTCGGTGACCTCACCGGACGTCAAGCAGCGCCTGAAGGCCTCGATCCCCTCCCTTGCGATCATCCTGGACGCCATCGGCGGCTCGGAGACCGGTACCGGCGGCCAGGGCATCGACCCGGGCCCGGACGGCCGGCCGCGGTTCCTGCCCAAGCCCGACGTGGCCGTGCTGGATGAGAAACTGCGCCCGGTCACCCCGGGTGCGGAGGAGATCGGGGTGTTCGCCAGGACCGGACGGATACCGCTCGGCTACTGGGGCGACGAGGCCAAGACCGCCGCGACGTTCGTCACCGACCCCGACGGCACCCGCTGGGCGCTCCAGGGCGACATGGCCACGATCGACGCCGAAGGCAACATGATCCTGCTGGGCCGGGGTTCCACGGTCGTCAACACCGGCGGTGAGAAGGTCTTCGTCGAGGAGGTCGAGGCGGCGCTCAAGTCCCACCCGGCCGTGTACGACGCCCTGGTCGTCGGCGTCGCCGACGAACGGCTCGGCCAGCGGGTGACCGCGGTGGTCTCCCTCGCCGGCACTGCGACCGCCCCGCAGACCGAGGAGCTGCGCGCCCACTGCCGGGACAAGCTCGCCGGATACAAGATCCCCCGGGAGA
>JBDSTJ010000321.1:0-9223 GCA_039928335.1 Streptosporangiaceae bacterium
TGCGCGGAGCAGTCGTTTGAGTCCCTGTCCGGCGGACAGCAGGCCCGGCTGCAGATCCTGCTGCTGGAGCTCGGCGGGGCCACCCTGCTGCTCCTGGATGAGCCGACCGACAACCTCGACCTCGCCAGCGCCGCGGCCCTGCAGGAGGGCCTGGAGTCCTTCGACGGAACGGTCCTGACCGTCACCCACGACCGCTGGTTCGCCAAGTCCTTCGACCGCTTCCTGATCTTCGGCTCGGACGGCGTCGTCTACGAGTCCGACGAGCCCGTGTGGGACGAGACCAGAGTCCGGAGAGTCCGGAACTAGGCGAGCCGCGCGCCGCACCGGCCGGCCGGCCGGGGTCGGGCCGGCCGGGTGGGGTTTCGCCCACCGACACCGACCCGCATCATTCCGGTCACGATCTTCATCATGCCGCGAACTGTCCGCTCGACCTGCTGGATATCCTGAACCCCGGGGAGAACCCAGGCTGGAATGCGGGTAGCCCTGAAATTCGGCGCCACCCGCCGCCTGAGAAAGATCAACTAGGGCAGGTCACATGTCGAGGAACGTGCCGTGCGTGCTGGTGGCTGCAATAGGCTCTGCGCCATGAGTCACCCGGATCGGCCCGGTAGGGGCCAGGCCGGCACCCTCACCGAGCCCCCCGCACCCGGTGCGAAGGCAGGCGGGTCGCTGGCCGCTTTCGCGCAGGGCTGCGGTCTCACCCAGAGCGCCGCACGGCCCACTTTCATCCAGTACGCCAAGAATGTGTGGCAGCGCAGACACTTCATCTGGGCCTTCGCCTCGTCCAAGAGCATCTCGATGTACACCTCCTCGAAGCTCGGACAGCTCTGGCAGGTGCTCACTCCCCTGCTGAACGCGGTCGTCTATCTGTTGATCTTCGGTCTGCTGCTCGGCATCAGCAAGGGGATCCCGGACTACATCCCGTGGCTGGTCTGCGGAGTGTTCCTGTTCTCCTTCACCCAGCGGTCGGTGACGGCGGGCGCCAAGTCCATCGGCGGCAACCTGTCACTGATCCGGGCCCTGCACTTCCCGCGGGCGACGCTGCCGCTGGCCTACACCGTCGTGGAGTTCCAGCAGCTCGGTGTCGCCATGGGCGTGCTGATCGTGATCGTCCTCAGCTTCGGCGTGCCGATCACCCTGAGCTGGCTGCTGGTCCTCCCGCTGATCCTGCTGCAGCTGATGTTCAACATCGGGCTGAGCATGATGGTCGCCAGGATCGGCGCGTTCACCCGCGACATCACCCAGCTGATCCCGTTCATCCTGCGGTCCTGGTTCTACTTCTCCGGCGTGATCTACTCGCTGGGGCATTTGGACACCAGCGAGCACATGAAGAACCATCCCTGGATCAAGGATGTGCTCCAGGCCAACCCGGGCTATGTGTACGTCGAGCTGATCCGCCAGAACATGATCAAGGACTACCGCGCCTCGCCGACGTCCTCCCACACCGAGGCCGGGATGCTCTGGTGCTACGCCGTCGTGTGGGCCGTCGTCTTCCTGATCGTCGGCTTCTGGTGGTTCTACCGCGCGGAGGAGAGGTACGGCCGTGGCTGATCTGAAGGAGAAGGCTCCTCCGGTGGTCTCGCCCGAGGTGGTCATCGACACCGCCCGCGACCCGATCGTGGTCGTCGACGACCTGCACATCATCTACAAGGTGTACGGCGCGGGCGGCGAGCGCGGCTCCGGCGCGAGCGCGCTGCGCCGGGTGCTCAAGCGCCAGAACCGCCCGCAGACGACCGAGGTGCACGCCATCAAGGGCGTCTCGTTCATCGCCTACAAGGGCGATGCCATCGGCGTCATCGGCACCAACGGCTCCGGCAAGTCGACGCTGCTCAAGGCGATCGCGGGCCTGCTCCCGCCGGCCCAGGGCGCGGTCTACACCGAGGGCCAGCCGTCGCTGCTGGGCGTCGGCGCGGCCCTGATGAAGGACCTGACCGGCGAGCGCAACATCATCCTGGGCTGCCTGGCCATGGGGCTGAGCCCCGAGGAGACCAAGGCCAAGTACGGCGAGATCGTGAAGTTCGCCGGGCTCAAGGAGGGGTTCATCCAGTACCCGATGAACACCTACTCCTCCGGGATGGGCGCACGGCTGCGGTTCGCCATCGCCGCCGCCCGCACTCACGACGTGCTCCTGATCGACGAGGCCCTGGCCACCGGCGACGCCAAGTTCAAGCGCCGCAGCAAGGCCAAGATCGAGGAGTTGCGGCGGGACGCCGGTGCGGTGTTCCTCGTCGCCCACCAGCTCGACGTGGTGGAGGAGACCTGCAACCGGGTCCTGTGGCTGGACGACGGCAGGGTGCTGATGGACGGCGACCCGGCCGAGGTCATCGCCGCCTACACCGAGCACACCGGCAAGTAATAGGCTGGGTCCTTCATCCCGTGATGGAGGACACCCATGCCGGCTCCGCTTCCCTACGACTTCCTGCCGCCGGTGCCGTCGTTCACGCTGACCAGTGACGACGTCACCGACGGGGGCACCCTCGCCGACGCCCAGGTCTACAACTCCTGGGGCCATGACGGCGGCAACGTCTCCCCGCAGCTGTCCTGGTCGGGGTTCCCGGCCGACACCCAGAGCTTCGCGGTCACCGTGTACGACCCGGACGCACCCACCGGCGCCGGGTTCTGGCACTGGCTGCTGTGGGACCTCCCGGCCGACGTGTCCTCGCTGGCCGCGGGCACGGACGCCGACAAGATCGGCCTGCAGGGCCGCAACGACTACGGTGACAACGCGTTCGGCGGCGCGGGCCCGCCGGAGGGCCAGACCCACCGCTACGTGTTCGCGGTGCACGCCCTGGACACCGCGATGCTCGGCGTCGGGCCGGACGCCCCGACCGGCCAGATCGGATTCATGATCACCGCGCACACTCTCGCGCGGGCTGTGATCGTCGCTTCCTACGGCGGCTGAGGCGTGGACCTGGTCGCCGCTTCCTACACTGAGGAGATGACGAGGGAGGATCTGCGCGCCGGGGCCCGGTCCGCCGATGCTCCCGGCAGCCTGCCGTTCCCGATCGCCCTCCTCGCGGCCGTCGCGGCGCTCACCTACTCCTCGTGGGTGCTGGGTTTCCTGCTCCGGCCCGGCCTGGACTTCGTCGACGGGTACGTCAGCGAGCTGTCGGCCAGCGACCAGCCGCTCAACTGGGTGTTCAGCGGCGGCGACCTCATCACCGGCGTCCTGATGATCATTGTGGCGACGGCGGCGCTGGTGCGGCTGACGCGCCGGCCCTGGTCGGTGGCGGGCTGGCTGTTCCTGCTCGCGTTCGGGTTCTGGGCGATCGGCGACGCGGTCTTCTCGATGGACTGCGCGCCCAGCATGGACACCGCGTGCGCACTGCGGGAACGGGCCGGGAACGTGTCGTTCTCGCACTCCTTCCACTCCGTCACCAGCTCCGCGGTGATCACCTGCGGCATCGCCTCGATGCTGTGCCTGTCGATCGCGGCCCGGCAGTACGGCTGGTGGCCGTCGCTGGCCCGCTGGGGCTGGTTGCTCGCCGCGGTCGAGGCCGCGGCGGCCGTGGCGACCCTGATGCTGATGTGGGCCGGGACCTGGCTGGGCCTGGTCCAGCGGATCCAGATCACCATCCTGTGCCTGGCCCTGTTCCTGATCGCCTGGGCGCTGTGGCCGCACCGGACCGCCCGGTGACGATAGGCGGGATGCTGGTCGTCGAGACCGGCCCCAGGGACGGGCCCGTCGTGGTGCTGACCAGCGGACTCGGCGGGGCCTGGTTCGACTGGGAGGCCGTCACCGCGCTGCTGCCGGACTTCCGGGTGCTCTGTTTCGACCGGCCCGGCACCGGCGGCAGCCCGCCGAGCCGGGCCGTGCCGAGCCTGCGGGCCGAGGTGGACCGGCTCGCGACGCTGGCCCGGCACGCCCACGAACCCGTCACGCTCGTCGCGCACTCCATGGCGGCCTTCCAGGCCGAGGCGCTGGCCCGGATCCACCCCGACCTGGTGCACGGCCTGGTCCTGGTCGATCCGAGCTGCGAGCCGGCGGCCCGCGCCCGGGTCCGGCTCGCCGCCGTCCTCACCCCGCCGGAGCTGGCGTTCGGCCGGCTGCTGGGCCGGACCGGGCTGGCCCGGCGACTCGGCCCGTTCGGCCGCGGCCTGGTCATGAGCCGGGTCAGCAGGCGCGGCGAGGTCGCGCCCAGGGACCTCGTGGCGGAGGTGTACGGGCGGGGCGAGGTCCTGGGGATGCTCCTGGCAGAGAACACCGCCTACAACGAGATGGCAGCCGACCTGCTGGCCCTGCGGGCCCGGCTCCCGATGCCGCCGGTACCGCTGGAGGTCCTCACCGCCCTCGGCGACCTGCACAGCCCCGACTCGGCGCGCAGATGGGCCCAATGCCACCGTGAGCTGGCCGCGATGAGCCCGCTGGGACACCAGGTCGAGCTCGGCGACGCACTGCACATGGTGCATGTCGACGAGCCCGACACGGTCGCGGCGGCGATCGCGCGGGTAGTCTCGGCCGGATGAAGCATGCCGTCCTCCTGCTCGTCCTGGCCGTGGCCGTGGCGGGCTGCGCGGAGGAGCGGACGGTCACCGAGCGGATCTCCGAGGGCGCGTTGAGGGTGGCCACCGCCAACGGGTCCGCCGCCGAGCTCAGGACGCTCGGCTACCTCGTTCAGGGCAAGATCACCTGCGTGACTCCGGCGGGCAACACCCGGGCGCTGGTCCGGGTCGAGTGCACCGGGACGACCGTCGACCGCCAGCCGATCCGGGTCGAGGCCGTCGCCCGCGAGGCCGACACCTACCATCCCGAGCAGGAGTTCGTGATCACGGTCGGCGGGGCCGAGGTGCTCCGGACGGACTGCCTGGACACCGGCTGCAAAGAATGATCACCACAGTGATCAAGACGCGGAAAAGCCTGGCCGCCCACAGGTGTCAGAAGGTGTATGACCGGTGACGCTACGGCTGTGACGAAGAAGATCCTTATCAGCTCCCTCGCCGGCCTCATCGTGGCCGGCCTCGCCGTCGCCTTCGCCGTGGTCACGCTGACGGGCAAGGAGCTGCGGTACGACACCCAGGCCAAGCTGCTCGCCGCGGTCCCGACGACGGCATCCGCCGAGCTCAGCACCCGCGGCCTGAGCCTGGCCCAGCCGCTCAAGTGCCTGAGCATGCCCGAGTCGACCAAGAACAACATGCTCGTATCGTGCACCGGGGCGACCACCGCCAAGAAGGAAGTCCAGGTCTTCGGAGCGGCCATGAACAAGAAGAAGCGCGAGTACTACACGATCCTCGTCGCCGGGAAACCCGTCGTGTCCAACGCGGCCTGCCTGGGCGCGGACTGTAAGAAGGACTGACCTGCGGCCTCTCCACCCAGAACATGCAGGAAGATCTGTAGGGAGAGGTAAGGGGGTGTCCGGTGGTTCTGCCAGTCGTGCTGGACACCATGGGCGGCGACCATGCGCCGTCGCAGATCATCGCGGGTGCGGTGGCGGCCGTGCGCGAGCACGGGGTGCCGCTGATCCTCGTCGGCCCGGCCCGGCGGATCCGGGAGGTCCTGGCCGAGCACGACATGGCCGGACAGATCCCGATCGTGCACACCGACGAGTCCCTCGACATGGACGAGGGCGCGCTGGCGTCGTGGCGCAAGCCCCGGTCCACCATCGCGATCGCCTGTGAGCTGATCAAGCACGACAAGGCCGGCGCGCTGGTCTCGGCCGGCTCGACCGCCGGGGTGGTCGCGACCTCGGCGGTCCGGCTCCGCACCCAGCACGGGGTGCTGCGGCCGGCCATCGCCGTGACGCTGCCGACCCGGCCCCGCCCGACCGTGCTGCTGGACGCGGGGGCCACCGCCGACGTGAAGCCGGAGATGCTCGCGCAGTTCGCGATGCTCGGCACGGCCTACGCCCAGATCCGGCTCGGCATCGACAAGCCCCGGGTGGGGCTGCTGTCGATCGGGTCCGAGGCCGGCAAGGGCAACAAGCTCGCCAAGAAAGCCTACGAGCTGATCGCCGCCTTGCCCGGGATCGAGTTCGCCGGCAACGTCGAGGGCCACGACCTGCTGCGCGGCCGGGTCGAAGTGATCGTCACCGACGGATTCACCGGCAACGTGGCGCTCAAGACGATGGAGGGCACGATCCGGGTCGCGGTCGCCGAACTGCGGCACGCCCTCACCTCCAGCCGTACCGCCAAGCTCGGCGCGGCCCTGCAACGCAAGGAACTCTCCGCGCTCACCTCTCGTTTCGACTCCGAGACCTACGGCGGGGGCGTGCTACTCGGCCTCAACGGCGCGGTCGTCATCGCGCACGGGGCCGCCGAGGCGCGGGGCA
Organism: Streptosporangiaceae bacterium; assembly: GCA_039928335.1. Lineage (GTDB taxonomy): Bacteria > Actinomycetota > Actinomycetes > Streptosporangiales > Streptosporangiaceae > Actinocorallia. The sequence goes on from JBDSTJ010000321.1 coordinate 6,267, forward strand.
TCGCCGCGGCCTGCAAGCTGGCCCACGACCTGTCGGCGGGACGGCTCACCGAACGGGTCCGCGACCAGCTGGCCCCGAAACCGTCCCGGTTCCCCCATCTGAGGACCAAGCCGGACCCTGCCTGACGAGTGACCACAAGGCTATCGAGGCGATCGGGGGATCAATGGACAACGCCGGGCTTTCGACCGCTCAGGTGGCAGAACGGGTCGCGGCCGACCAGGTCAACGACGTGCCGCGCAAGAACAGCAGGACCGTCCAGGAGATCGTCCGGGCGAACGTGCTCACCCGGTTCAACGCCATCATCGGCACCCTGTTCGTGCTGGTCCTGGTGTTCGGCAACTGGCGGGACGGGCTGTTCGGCGGGATCATCGTCGCCAACACCGCGATCGGCATCATCCAGGAGCTGCGCGCCAAACGGACCCTGGACCGGCTCGCGGTCATCGGCGAGCAACGGGTCAAGGTGATCAGGGACGGGGTGGCCGCCACCCACCCGCAGGGCGACCTGGTCCTCGGCGACCTCATCGTGCTGGAGTCCGGCGACCGGATCGTGGTCGACGGCGAAGTGACGTCGGCGCGGTCCCTGGAGATCGACGAGTCGCTGCTGACCGGCGAGGCCGACCCGACGCACAAGCACGCCGGCGACGAGGTCATGTCCGGCAGCTTCGTGGTCGCCGGCGGCGGCACCTTCACCGCGACCAAGGTCGGCTCGGACGCCTACGCGGCCAAGCTCGTCGAGGAGGCCAGCAAGTTCACGCTGGCCAGGTCCGAGCTGCAGAACGGCATCAACGAGTTCCTCCGGTACGTCACCTGGCTGCTGGTCCCGGTCGGCGGCCTGCTGATCATCAGCCAGTTCCTCAACACCAGGAGCGTCGGGGACGCCGTCGTCGGCGCGGTCGCGGGCGTCGTCACCATGGTCCCCGAGGGCCTGGTGCTGATGACGAGCGTCGCGTTCGCGGTCGGCGTGGTCCGGCTCGGGCAGCGCAAGTGCCTGGTGCAGGAACTGCCGGCGATCGAGGGCCTGGCCCGGGTGGACGTGCTCTGCATCGACAAGACCGGCACCCTCACCGAACCCGGCATGGACCTCGAGGACCTGGTGATCCTGCGGGACGATCTGCCCGTGCGGCAGGCGATCGTCGCGCTGGTCGCGGCCGACCCCTCGCCCAACCCGACCATGCAGGCCGTGGCCGCCTCGTTCGAGGCCGACTCGGACTGGACGGTCCGGACGGCCGTCCCGTTCTCCTCCGCGCGCAAGTGGAGCGGCGCCTCGTTCGAGGGGCAGGGCGACTGGCTGCTCGGCGCGGCCGACGTGCTCCTCACCGAGGGCGACCCGAGCCGGCGCGAGGCCGAACGGCTGGGCTCGACCGGGATGCGGGTACTGGTCCTGGCCAAGGCCCCCGACGGCGTGCTCGACGACGAGGACTGGATCGCCACCGAGGCCGGCGCGCCACCGGAGGCCGTCGCGCTGATCGTGCTCCGGCAGCGGATCCGGCCCGAGGCCCCCGCGACCCTGCGCTACTTCGCCCAGCAGGGCGTCGCGGTCAAGGTCATCTCGGGGGACAACCCCGTCTCGGTCGGCGCGATCGCCCAGACCCTGGAGATCCCCGGCGCGGCCGAACCGGTCGACGCCGGGACGCTCACCGCCGACAACATGGCCGAGATGGTGGAGCGGCACTCGGTGTTCGGCCGGGTGACCCCGCAGCAGAAACGCGACATGGTCAGGGCGCTGCAGTCGGTGGGCCACACCGTCGCGATGACCGGGGACGGCGTCAACGACGTGCTCGCGCTCAAGGACGCCGACCTGGGCGTGGCGATGGGCTCGGGCAGCGGCGCGACCCGCGCGGTCGCCAAGGTGGTGCTGCTCGACGACAGCTTCGCGTCCCTGCCCTACGTGGTGGCCGAGGGCCGCCGGGTGCTGGGCAACATCGAGCGGGTCGCCAACCTGTTCCTGACCAAGACCGTCTACTCGATCCTGCTGTCGGTGCTGGTGGGCCTGCTGGGCGTCCGGTTCCCCTTCCTTCCCCGGCACCTGACCCTGATCAGCACCTTCACCATCGGGATTCCCGCGTTCTTCCTGGCGCTGGCCCCGAACCAGGAACGGGCCAGGCCCGGGTTCGTGCCCCGGGTGCTGCAGTTCGCGGTTCCGGCCGGTCTGGTCTGCGGGGCCGCGACATTCGCGGGCTACTTCTTCGCGATCGACCACGGGCAGAGCGAGTTCGCCAAGGACTCCACGACCGCGACGTTCGCGCTGTTCTTCCTGTCGATCTGGGTGCTCGCGCTGATCGCCCGGCCCTACACCTGGTGGCGGATCGCCCTGGTGGCCACGATGGCCGGCGGATTCCTGGTCGTCCTCGCCGTGCCGTGGCTGCGGCAGTTCTTCGCGCTGGACCAAAGCGACCTCGGCAACGACGTCGTCGCTCTGACGATCGCCGTTGCGGGCGGCCTGCTGCTGACCTACGCGCTGAAGTACCAGTGGTACGAACGGGTCGCCGGACTCCTCGGGCTCATCCGAGAACGTTCCAGTCGCCGAAAATCCGGGGGCGCCGAACGATAGCCTTGGGCTATGTCCGATCCACAACTCGTTCTCGCCGCCCGGGTCCAGGCCGCGATCGTCGCCGCGTTCGGCGCCGACCACGCCGACGCCGACCCGGTCATCCGGCCGTCCTCCTTCGCCGACTTCCAGGCCAACGCGGCACTGCCGCTCGCCAAGAAGCTGAGCCGACGGCCGCGCGAGGTCGCGGACGAGATCGTGGCCCACCTCGACGTCGCCGACATCGTGTCCGGCATCGAGGTCAGCGGACCTGGCTTCGTCAACCTGACGCTCGCCGACAGCTGGATCGCCGCCCAGGTCGACGCCCTCGACGACCGGCTCGGCGTTCCGGCGACCGCCGACCCGCTCACCATCGTGGTGGACTACTCCTCGCCCAACATCGCCAAGGAGATGCTGGCCCACCACATCC
>JBDSTJ010000322.1:0-13568 GCA_039928335.1 Streptosporangiaceae bacterium
AGGTACAGGTCCCGGCCGGAGGTGTCATAGGACGACTCGAACAGCAGGCCCGCCTGGAGCGGGGACAGCGGCAGGATGTCCGCCGCGTCCGGGCGCAGCAGCGCCAGCTCGGCCTCGGTCAGCTCGACCAGCGGCCGGTCCGCCGCGGCGGCCGGGGCGGTCGGCGCGGTCGGCGCGGTCTGCGTCACGACGACCGCGAGCGCGGCCACCGTCCGGTGCTCGAAGATCTGCCGGGCGGTCAACGCGAGCCCCGCGGCGCGTGCCTGCCCGACCAGGGTGATGGAGACGATGCTGTCGCCGCCGAGAGCGAAGAAGTCGTCGTCGGCTCCGACCTCCGACAGGCCGAGCGCCTCCGCGAACAGCCCGGCGATCAGCCGTTCCGCTCCCTCGGCCGGTTCCCGGTAGTCAGCCACGAGCGTGCTCACGGGTGCCGTGGCCGGACGCGGGGAGCCGAGCGGCGGCAGCGCGGGCAGCGGCAGCTCCGGGGCGTCGGCGAACCGGGTGAGCAGGTCGGCCAGCCGGGTGGCGATCCGCGCGGCGGCGGGGCCGTCGAACAGGTCGGGCCGGTGGTTGAGCGTCAGGTCGAGGGTGTCCTGGCCGGGCTGGACGGTCAGGCCCAGCGGGAAGTGGGTGGCATCACGGGCGCCCAGGCCCGTCACGGTCAGGCCGCCCGCGGTCAGCGAGGAGGGGTCGCCCTGGTAGTTCTCGAAGGCCAGCAGCGTGTCGAACAGCGTCCCCGCACCGGCCAGGCGCTGGATGTCCGCGAGACCGAGGTGGTGGTGGTCCAGCAGACGCATCTGCTCGTCCTGGACGCGCCGGGCCAGCGCACCGAAGGTCTCGGCGGCCGCCGTCCGCACCCGCACCGGCACGGTGTTGACGAACAGGCCGACCATGTCCTCGACCCCGTCGAGGTCGGCGGGACGGCCGGAGACCACCGCGCCGAACACGGTGTCGCTGAGCGCGGTGTCGCCGGCCCCGGTCAGCGCGCCGACCACCAGTCCCCAGACGGTCTGCACGACCGTGTTGGCCGTGACGCCCACCCGGCCGGCCGTGGCGGCGAGCCGGCCGGCCAGCCCGGCGGGCAGGTCGACGGCCAGTTCGGTGAGGACCGCGGCGCCCTTGACCCCGGGCGCGAGGAGCGCGGGAGCGGGCAGGTCGCGGAGGGCCTCCCGCCAGGCCTCGGCCGCCTTGTCGAGGTCGCGGGAGTGCAGCCAGAGGAGGTAGTCGCGGAACGGCCGGGTCGGCGGCGGCGGCGTCCCGTCGTAGAAACCGAACAGCTCCCGCACCAGGACGGGCATCGACCAGCCGTCCAGCAGCAGATGGTGCGCGGTGATCACGAGCCGGTGCCGGTCCGGGCCGCGCGGCACGAGCGTGAACCGGATCAGCGGCGGTGCGACGACGTCGAACGGGGCCGACCAGTCCCGGACCAGGACCGCGTCCGGATCATCCTCGACGATCTCCAACGGGACGTCCAGGTCGGCCGGTACGAACTGCACCGGCTCGTCCAGGTCCTCGAACCAGAAACCGGCGCGCAGGTTCGCGTGCCGGCGCAGCAGCGCGGCGACCGCCTCGCGCATCCGGCCGGTGTCGAGCGGGCCCGCGAGGTCGAGGTAGGACTGCACCGTGTAAACATCGCCCTGCTCGTCGTACAGGGCGTGGAACAGCAGTCCGCGCTGCAACGGAGACAGCGGGTACACATCTTCCAGTGCCGACTCGTTCACTTGCGTCTGCTCCTCAACATCATCTCGAGTTTGTCGATCTGCTTCTGCCCCAGTGAGACCAGCTGCAGGTCCGACGGGGTACGGCCGCCGGCGGCGGGGTCGCCGCCATGCCGGGCGAGTGCGGTCAGCGCGGCCAGCCAGCCGTCGCCGAGCCGCTGGACCGCGGTCTCCTCGAGCAGCCCGGACGGCCAGGTCAGCTCGATCCGCAGCCCGGTCCCCGCGACGGCCGCCACGTCGATCTCGATCGGGTAGGGGGCGGGCAGGTCGGGGTGGGCGTCGGTGGACAGGGCGTCGGTCTCCGCGGCGTGCTGCCAGGGTCCGTCCGCCCCACCGGCCGGGTCGAGCCCGCCCCGGTAGTTGAACAGGATCTGCGGGCGGGTGCCCTCGGCGAGTTCCCGGCCGGCCTGCGGGTGCAGGTGGCGCAGCAGGCCGTAGCCGAGGCCGGGTACGGCCCGGATCTGCTCCTTGACCCGCTTGACCAGGTCGCCGGTGGCCGCCTCGCCGCGCAGGGCCGCCGCCAGGTCCAGGCCCGCCAGGTCGAGCCGGACCGGGTGCACGCCGGTGAACCAGCCGACCGTCCGCGACGGGTCGATGTCCCCGAGGGGGTCCCTGCCGTGCCCCTCCAGGTCGACCTTCAGCCAGGGCAGCCCGCCGTCCCGCCACCGCACGACCGCGAGGGCCAGGCCGGCCAGCAGCACGTCCTCGGCACCGCAGTGGAACAGTCTCGGCACCCGGGTGAGCAGCACCTCGGCCCGGTCCGCGGGGAGGGTGAACACCAGCGACCGCTGGGTGGCGACGGTGTCCCGGCCGGGTTGCGGCGGCCTGGCCGTCAGCGGCGCGTCCGGGGCGTTCAGGTCCCGCCAGTGCGGCAGCTCGGCGAGCCGGTCGGGGTCGTGGGCCTCAGCGAGCAGCCGGTGCGCCCAGGCCCGCAACGAGACGCCGGGCGCGGGCAGGACCGCGGCCCGGTCGGCGACCGCGGCCTCCCAGGCGTTCTGCAGGTCCGGCAGGAGCACCCGCCAGGACACCCCGTCCACGGCGAAGTGGTGGACGCACAGCAGCAGCCGGCCCGGTTCGGCGGGCCCGGCGTCGAACCAGACGGCCTGGACCATCTGCCCGTCGTCCGGGTCGAGCCTGCCCGCGGCGGCCGCCGACTCGGCGGTGACCCGCTCCCGCAGGCCCCGCTCGTCGAGACCGGCCATGTCGACCCGCCGGACGACGGGGCTCCTCCTCCCCGGAGCCGGGACCCGCAGGGACCACACCCCGCCGGGCCGTTCCAGGCGGAGCCGCAGCGCGTCGTGGTGGTCGATCAGGGTGTGGACGGCACGGGTCAGCGAACCGAGGTCCGCGCGGACCGGCGTCCGTAGCAGTACGGACTGGTGGAACGGGGTGATCGGGCCGCCGAACCCCGCGAACCAGTGCATGACGGGCGACGGCGGAAGGGTCCCGACCGCCGCGACCCCGGCCCCGCGCGGCTGCTCCGGTTTCCTCCCCCGGGCGACCGTGGCGAGCCCGGCGGGGGTGCGGTGCTGGAAGACCTCCTGCGGGCTGACGGTCAGGCCGGCCTTCCGTGCCCTGGCGACGATCTGGATGGACAGGATGCTGTCACCGCCGAGGGTGAAGAAGTCCCCACCCGGGTCGATCTCGGTCAGCCCGAGGACCACCGCGAACACCTCGGCGAACACCGACGTCCGCTGCGCCACGTTCATCGCCGCGGCCGGCGCCCGCCCGTCCTGGGCCGAATCGTTCGTGGCGGCAGGATCGCCCTGGTCGCCGCCCGCAGGAGCGGGGCGAGCGACGTGCGCTTGTCCACCGGTCTGGGCGGCCTGACCCTGGGGAGCGGCCTGGCCTGCCGGGGAGGGCCGGGTGCGGGTGGGTCGGGTGGGGGCGGGGAGGGCCTTGCGGTCGAGTTTGCCGTTGGCGGTCAGCGGGAGCGCCTGGAGCAGGACGAAGTCGTCGGGGACCAGGTGGGCGGGCAGCAGAGCGGCCAGGTCGATGCGCAGCTGGGCCGGGTCGGGGGCCGTTCCCGCCGGGACGAGGTAGGCGACCAGGCGACCCGCGCCGGGGCCGTCGTGGCGGGCCAGCACGGCCACGTCGGCGAGATCGGGGCGGGCGCGCAGGACCGCTTCGACCTCGCCGGGCTCGATCCGGAGTCCGCGCAGCTTCACCTGGTGATCGGTACGGCCCAGGTAGTGCAGGTCCCCGGCGGTGTCCCAGCGCACGAGGTCCCCGGTCCGGTACAGGCGCTCGCCGGGACCGCCGAACGGGTCCGCGACGAACCGTTCCGCGCTCAGGCCCGGCCGGGCGAGATAACCGAGGGCCAGCTGGACGCCCGCCAGATACAGCTCGCCGGGCACGCCGGGCGGGACCGGACGGAGCCGGGCGTCCAGGACGTGCACGCGGGTGTTCCACACGGGTCGGCCGATCGGCACGGACGGCGCACCGGGCCGGTACTGCCAGGAGGTGACGTCGACGGCGGCCTCGGTCGGGCCGTAGAGGTTGTGCAGCGGGACGGGCAGCACGTCGTGCAGCGCCTGCGCGGTGTCGGCCGGCAGGGCCTCACCGCTGGTGAACACCCGGCGCAGGGTGCGACAGCCGGGCACGTCCGGGTCGGTGAGGAAGGCCTTGAGCATGGACGGCACGAAGTGCACCGTGGTGATCCGCTCGGCCTTGATCAGTTCGATGAGGTAGGCGGGGTCCCGGTGCCCGCCGGGCGCGGCGAGCACGACCGCCGCGCCCTCGCACAGCGGCCAGAAGAACTCCCACACCGACACGTCGAAGGTGGCGGGGGTCTTCTGGAGCACCCGGTCGTCGGGTCCCAGGCCGTACCGTGCCTGCATCCACAGCAGCCGGTTCACGATCGCCCGGTGCGGCACGACGACGCCCTTGGGCCGTCCCGTCGACCCCGATGTGAAGATCACGTACGCGGCGTCGCCGGACTGGAGCGGCCGCGCGCCGGGCGCGGGCCGGTCGCCCGCCCGGACGGCCACGCCGGGCGGCCCGCCGGCGACCCGGGCGAGCCCGGGGACCTCGGCCAGTTCGGGGGGGCCGAGCAGCACGACGGGTGCGGCGTCCCGCAGCAGGTCGGCCCGCCGCGAGGGCGGGTCGTCGGGGTCGAGCGGCAGGTAGGCCGCGCCGGATTTCAGCACGGCCAGCAGCGCGACCACCAGCTCGGCGGACCGGGGCAGCGCGATCGCCACGATCTCGCCGGGGCCCGCCCCGTGCCTGCGGAGGGTGGCGGCCAGGACCGCCGCGCGGGCGTGCAGGTCCGCGTAGCTCACGGTGGTGTCGCCGAAGACGACCGCGTCGTCCTGGGGGGTGCGCACCGCCTGGGCTTCGAGCAGGTCCACCAGGGTGGCCTCGGGCACCTCGTGGCCGGTGTCGTTCCAGCCGCCCAGGATGAGAGCGCGTTCGTCCGGAGTCAGGGCGTCGACCTCCGCCAGGGGTGTGCCGGGGGCCGCGAACAGCCGTCCGGCCAGGGCCTGCAGCCGGTCGGCGAGGCCTACGGCGGTGCCGCGGTCGAACAGGGCGGTGGAGTAGATCAGGGTGAGGTCGGTACGGCCGTTATGGTCGCGGTAGCCGAAGCCCAGGTCGAAGCGGGCACTGTCCTGCTCGTCGGCTTCCAGCGCTGTGCGCGCACCGAACAGGCCGGTGTGCTCGGTGTCGTCGTGGTGGTGCATCACCATGACCTGGAACAGCGGATGCCGCCCGGTGACCCGGTCGGGAGCGGCGATCTCCACGAGCCGCTCGAAGGGCAGGTCCCGGTGGTCGAGCAGGGCGAGCTGCTCGGCGCGGACCTGGGCGACCAGCTCCGCGAACGTCGTGGGCTCCGCCAGCCGGACACGCAGGACCAGTGTGTTCACGAACAGGCCGACCAGGTCGTCGAGCGCCTCGTCGACCCGCCCGGACACGGGCACGCCCAGCGGGATGTCGTCGCCCGCGCCGACCCGGCCGAGAAGCAGGGCGGTGAGGGCCTGCCACACCATGAACGGGGTCGCGCCGGCGGCCCTGGCGAGCCGGGCCGCGCCGGCGTGGAGCTCGTCGGGCAGGGTCAGCCGGACGGCATCTCCGGCCTGGTCGGAGACGGCCGGGCGGGGCCGGTCGAAGGGCAGCGCCGTCTCGGCGGGCAGGCCGGCGAGCCGACCTGCCCAGAACGCCGTCTGGGTCACGGCCGCCTCCCCCGCCAGGATCGCGGCCTGCCAGGCGGTGTAGTCGGCGTAGCTCACCGGGCACGGCGCCCAGCCGGGCGCCGTGCCCGCCCGCCGCGCCGCGTAGGCGGTGTCGAGGTCGCGCAGCAGGACCGACTGCGACCATTCGTCGCCGGCGATGTGGTGGAGGACGACCGACAGCAGCCAGTCGTCGGCGGCGAGTCTGCGCAGGGTGCCGCGAATCGGGGCCTCGGTGGACAGCGTGAAGGGCTGGGCCCGGTCTGCGGCCAGCGCCCCGGCCGGGCTCCCCTCGGCGATCACCAGGGTGGGGCCCGAGGGCAGTACCTGCTGGTAGGGGATGCCGTCGACGTCCGGGTAGACCGTCCGCAGGACCTCGTGCCGGTCGAGCACGTCGTCCCAGGCGGCGCTCAGCGCGTCCGGGTCGAGTTCGCCGTGCACCCGGAGCGCGAACGGGATCGCATAGCCGGTCGCGTTCTCCTCCAGGCGGTGCAGGAACCACAGCCGGGCCTGCGCGGGCGACAGCGGGACGGGTCCGTCGTGGGCGACCCGCCGCGGTGCGGGCCGGGTCGCGGCCGTGCCGAGACGCCGGGCCAGCCCGGCGGGGCTCGGCGAGGCGAACAGGTCGCGGATGGCCAGGTCCGCGCCCAGGGTGGCGCGGATCCGGGAGACCAGGCGGGTGGCCGACAGCGAGTGCCCGCCGAGGGCGAAGAAGTCGTCCTCGGGTCCGACCGCGGTCTGCAGGATCTCGGCGAACGCCGTGGTCACGAGCTCCTCACGAAGGTCCCGGGCGGAGCGGCCGCTCGCGGTGACCGAGGCCGACGGCTCGGGCAGCGCCGCCCGGTCGAGCTTGCCGTTGACGGTGAGCGGCAGCCGTCCGATCGGCACGAACACCGAGGGGAGGACGGGGGCGGGAAGACGCGCGGCCAGGGCCTCGCGCAGCGCGACGGGGTCGGCGGACTCCCCGGCGGCCGGGACGACGTAGGCGACGAGCCGGTCGTCGCGGACGAGCACCGCGGCGTCCACGACCTGAGGCAGGCCGGTGAGAGCGGTCTCGATCTCGCCGGGCTCCACCCGGAAACCGCGCACCTTCACCTGGTCGTCGGTGCGGCCGAGGAACTCGAGGTCGCCACCGGGCAGGCGGCGGACCAGGTCACCGGTCCGGTACATGCGCTCGCCCGGCCCGCCGGCGGGGTCGGCGACGAACCGCCCGGCGGTCAGACCGGGCCGGCCGAGGTAGCCGCGGGCCAGTCCCGTCCCGGCCAGGTACAGCTCTCCTGGTGCCCCCGCGGGCACGGGGCGCAGCCACTGGTCCAGCACGTGGACGCGGGTGTCGGCGATGGGCCGGCCGATGACCGGGTCCCGGCTCGCACCGAGGTCCGCGCCGAGCGCGTCGACGGTGTACTCCGTCGGGCCGTAGAAGTTGTGGCCGAGCACGGTCCCGGCGTCGCGCAGCCGGGACCAGACCTGGTCGCCGACGGCCTCGCCGCCGAGCAGCAGCAGCACCGGCGGGGCCTTCTCCAGCAGCCCCCAGGCGAACAGTTGCGCCGCGAACGACGGCGTCAGGTCGAGCGTGTCGATCTCCTGCGTGGCGCAGGCCTCGACGACGGCCTGCGGGTCCCGCCGGGTCTCGTCGTCGAACAGGTGCAGTTCGTGCCCGCAGACCAGCCACAGCAGCTGTTCCCAGGAGGAGTCGAAGGAGAACGAGGCGGTGTGCCCGGCCCGCAGCCGCCTGCCCCCGGCGGCGGCGACGGCCCGCGCGAACACGGTGTCCCGGTGGTGGGCCAGCATGCCCGCCAGGCCCAGGCGCGGGACCAGCACGCCCTTGGGGTGACCGGTCGAACCCGAAGTGTAGATCACGTAAGCCAGCCCGGCGGGCGAAGGCACGACGGGCGGGTGCGGCCGGGCGTCGCGGGCCTCATGGAGGAGCTCGTCCAGCCTGCGGACGGTCCCGGTGTCGATCACGTCCGCCCCGGTGGTCACGGTGAGGACCGGCGCGGCGTCCTCGACCATCAGGCGCAGCCGCTCGCGCGGGTGGTCCAGGTCGAGCGGAAGGTAGGCGGCACCGGTCCTGAGCACCGCGAACAGAGTGAGCAGGAGGTCCGCGGTGCGGGGCAGCGCGAGCGCGACGATGCGCTCCGGGCCGGCACCGGCGGCGGCGAGCACGGCGGCGAGCCGGCCGGACCGCTCGTCGAGTTCGGCGAAGGTCAGCCGCTCGGCGCCGGCCACGACCGCGACGGCGTCGGGGGTGGCCTCGGCCTGACGCCGGAACACCGTCAGCACGTCGGGCGCGGTCCAGCCGGGCGGCGCGTCCTCGCGGCTGCTCCCGGTCGCGTTGACGGCGGCGTCCGCGGCGTGCTCGGCGGGGGTCAGCAGGTCGACGCCCGCGGCGGTGAGGGTGTCGTCGGCCAGCAGCTGAGCGACCACCGAGGCCAGCCGGGCGGCGATCGTCTCGGCCATGCCGGCGGGGAGCAGGTCGGGCCGGTGTTCGAGGATCAGCCGGGAACCGGGCCCGGGCAGGACCGTCAGGGTGAGCGGGTAGTGGGTGTGGCCGCGGTTGCCGATCCCGGCCACGCGCAGCCCCGACCGGTCGGCGCGGCTCTCCTGGACGGGGTAGTTCTCGAAGACCAGCAGGGTGTCGAACAGGCCCTGGGGGTGTCCCGCGGCCGCCTGGATCTCAGCGAGGCCCAGGTACTGGTGGTCGAGCAGGGCCGCCTGCTCGCGCTGGAGCCGGCCGAGCGCCACGGGCAGCGGAAGGGCCGGGTCCAGGCGCACCCGGACGGGGATGGTGTTGCTGAACAGTCCGACCATCTGCTCGACGCCGTCGAGTTCGGCGGGACGCCCGGAGACCGTCGTGCCGAAGACCACGTCGCCACGGCCGGTGAGCCCGCCGAGGACCAGGGCCCACACGCCCTGCACGACGGTGTTGAGGGTGAGGCCGTGCCGCCGCGCGTAGTCGGTGAGCGAGCCGCCCGGCAGCGGGCAGACCAGGTCCTCCGGCGGTCCGGGCACCGCGCCGGTCGCGGCCGGGACGAGCAGGGTCGGGCCGTCCAAACCCGCCAGGGCCTCCGCCCAGGCCCCGGCCATCGCGGCGTGGTCACGCCGGTCCAGCCAGTCCAGGTAGACCCGGTATCCGGCGACGGAGGGCAGCGGGACGTCCCGGTAGGAGTCCATCAGCTCGCGCAGGAAGGTCGGCGTGGACCAGCCGTCCATGACGAGGTGGTGGCTGGTCACCAGGAGCCGGTGCGCGTCCGGACCGGTCCGGACCAGCAGGCAGCGCAGCAGCGGCGGCGCGGTGAGGTCGAAGCGGTGGCCGAGCTCGGCGTGCGCGGCCTCCTCGAGGGCGCGGGCCCGGTCCGCCGCCCCGGAGAGATCGAGTTCGCGCCAGTCCGGCGCCACCTCGGCGGCGATCAGCTGCAGCGGGCGGTCGACGCCCTCATGGACGAAGGCCGCGCGCAGTCCGTCGTGCCGTCGCAGCAGGGTGGCGACGGCGGCCTCCAGCACGGCGGGGTCCAGGTCTCCGTCCAGATCGACATGGAACAGGGAGGTGTAGACGTCGGCGGTGTCCGGGTCGAAGACCGCGTGGAACACCAGACCTTCCTGGAGCGGCGACAGCGGCAGCACGTCGGCAGTTCCGGGGTAGCGCGCCAGCAACCCGTCCAGCTCGGCGCGGCCGAGCCGGGCCAGCGGAACGTCCGAGGGGGTGAGCCCGCCGGCGTCGGGACCGGCGGCGTGCCGCGACAGGCCCGCGAGCGCGTCCTGGAAGGCCTCGGCGAGCGCCTCGACGTCGGCCTCGGTCAGCACGCCGTCGTCCCACGTCCAGTGCGCGCTGAGCACCGGACCGGCCGGTCCCTCGTGCGCGAAGACATTGATCTCCAGCGGGTGCCCGGACGGCATCGCCGGGTCGGTGCGGACGCTGAACGCGTCCTCCCCCGCGCCCGGCGTCCAGTGCCCGCCGTCGCCGCCGCCGAACCGGCCGAGGTAGTTGAACAGGATCTGCGGCGCGGCGGACTCCGCCAGGGCGGACCCGGCGACCGGGTCGAGGTGCCGGAGCAGCCCGTAGCCGAGTCCGTTCCCGGGCAGCTCACGCAGCTGCTCCTTGACCCGCTTGAGCGCCTCGCCCGCGGCGGGGCCGCCCGCCACGGCAGCGGCGATCTCGACGCCGGACAGCGGCAGCCGCACCGGGTACTCGCTGGTGAACCAGCCGACCGTGCGGCCGAGGTCGGCGGGCCGGTCCCCGTCGAGGTCCTCCTCGCGGCCGTGCCCCTCGATCTGGACGGTGACGTCGGCGTGGCCGGTCCGGGCGGCGACCGCGAGGCCCAGCCCGGTCAGGAGCACCTCGTGGACGCGGGCCCGCAACAGCGCGGCCACCGGGCCGAGCAGGCGGCCGCTCAGGTCCGCCGGGAGCTCCCGGCGGAGCGTCCGGGCCGGGCCCCCGGTGCCGGGCCCGCCGAAGGGCCGGGACCCGGCGAGCATCCTGGTCCACAGGTCCAGCTCGGGCCGGCGGGCGGCGGCCTGGCCGGCGAGCCGCGTCGCCCAGGCCCGCCAGGAGGTCCCCACCGGTTCCAGGACCACCGGTCCGGTGCCCGTGGCCTGCTCCCAGGCCGCTTTCAGGTCGGGAAGGAGGATCCGCCAGGAGACACCGTCCACGGCGAGGTGGTGGATCGCCAACGCCAGCCAACCGTCACGGCCGGGGCCCGCGTCGCCCCAGACGGCCTGGACCAGGACGCCGTCGAACGGGGCCAACCGGTCCGCGGCGGCGTCGAGCACGGCCGAGGGGTCTGCGGAGCCCTCCACCCGGCGCAGGACCGACGCGGCCTCGACCGCGCCAGGGGGGCGGACCGACAGGGTCCACGGATCACCGTCGAGCCGCTGGCGGAGCGCGTCGTGCCGGTCGAGGACCGCCTGGAGCGCGGTGAGCAGCCGTTCTGGCCCGTCCATGGCGGGCACCGGCACGATGACCGACTGGCTGTACCGGGCGAACGGGGCGTCGAGGTCGCGCAGCCAGGCGGTGATCGGGGTGAGCGGCACCTCGCCGAGACCGGCGGACGGGTCGATGGGGACGTCCGGGCCGTCGTCGCGCCGCGCCACGACGGCGACGGCCGCTGCGGTTTTGTGGTCGAACAGGTGCCGTGCGGTGATCAGCAGCCCGGCGCGGCGGGCGCGGGTCGCGGCCTGGATCGCCGAGATGCTGTCGCCGCCCAGGGTGAAGAAGTCGTCGTCGGCGCCGATCCGGGCCAGCCCCAGGACGTCGGCGAAGACCGCGCAGAGCGTCTCCTCGCGCTCGGTGCGCGGGGCCCGGCCGGACACGGTGAACTCCGGTTCCGGCAGGGCCCGGCGGTCGATCTTGCCCGCCGGGGTGAGCGGCAGCACCTCCAACGTGACGAAGGCGGCCGGGACGAGGTAGGACGGGAGTCGGCCGGCGAGCCGCTCGCGCAGCGCGGCGGGTTCTGCGGTGCCGGTGAGGTAGGCGACCAGCCTGCCGTCCCTGGCGACGACGAGGGCCCGGCCGACGCCGGGGCAGGCGGCCAGCGCGGCCTCGACCTCACCGGGCTCCACCCGGTGGCCGCGGATCTTGACCTGGTGGTCGGCCCGGCCCAGGAAGTCAAGCCGGCCGTCGGCCCGGAGCCGGACCAGGTCGCCGGTGCGGTACATCCGGGCGCCGTCGGCGGCGGCGACGAACCGCTGCGCGGTCAGGCCGGGCCGGGCGAGGTAGCCGCGCGCCAGACCGGGGCCGGACAGGTAGAGCTCGCCGGTCCCGCCGGGCGGGACCGGGCGCAGCGCCACGTCCAGGACCCGCGCGTGCGTTCCGGCGATGGGCGTGCCGATCGAGGGCTCCGCGCTGTCGGCGACCGGGGCTCCCAGCGCGTCGACGGTGTACTCGGTCGGCCCGTAGAAGTTGTGCGCGACCAGCCCTCGCGCGGCGCGGAGCCTCCTCCAGAGGTCGGGTGTGGCGGCGTCGCCGCCCACGAGCAGCAGCCGGGGCGGGGCCTGGAGCAGCCCGGCGTCGAGGAGTTCCAGCGCGAACGCCGGGGTCACGTCGAACACGTCGTAACCGCGTCCGGCGAGCACCGCCGGCTCCTTGCGGTCGTGCTCGTCGACCAGGTGCAGTTCGTGCCCGGCGAACAGGAAGAGCAGTGCCTCCCAGGAGGAGTCGAACACGAACGAGAACGTGTGCGCGACCCGCAGCGGACGGTCCGCCCTGGCGGCCGTCTCGGCGATGACGGTCCCGGCGTGGTCGTGGAAGAGGTTGACCAGCCCCCGGTGCGCGACTTCGACGCCTTTGGGCACTCCGGTCGACCCGGAGGTGTAGATGACGTAGGCGAGCTGGTCGAGGCCGGGCGCGTCCGGCAGCGGCCCGTCCTCAAACGCGTCGGCCGCGCCGGGAGCCACCGTCGCGGTACCCGGCGGGAGGGCGAGGGTGCCGTCGTGGGCGAGGACGCAGACCGGCCGGGTCTCGGCCAGGAGCGACGCGACGTGCTCGGCGGGCTGTTCGCCGTCCAGGGCCAGGTAGGCGGCCCCGGACTTGAGCACGGCCAGGATCGCGACGACGAGGTCGGCGGTGCGCGGCAGGGCCAGGGCGACGATCCGCTCGGGGCCCGCGCCGTGCTCGCGCAGCAGCCGGGCCAGCCGGTTGGCCCGGCGGTCGAGGGCGGCGAAGGTCAGGGTCCCGGCGGCGGTGACGACGGCGGCCGCGTCGGGGGTCCGGGCCGCCTGGGCCTCCAGGATCCGGGTCAGCGGCGCGGCCGGGGCGTCGAGGACGGGTCCGCGCAGCTCCCTGTGCTCGACGGGCAGGGTCAGGTCGATCCGGCCGAGAGGCCGGTCGTGCCCGGCGGCGAAGGCGCCGAGGAAGGCGAGGAAGCGGTCCCGGTGGGCGCGGAGCTCGGCGGGGGTGTGGGCGTCGGGATTGGCGTCGAACTCGAAGCTGAGCGCGCCCTCCCGCTGGTAGACGGTGAGTTCCAGGTCGTCGACCGGCCCCGCCGCGAGGTTGTGCGCGGTGCCGTGCGCGGCGCCGAACCTCAGCCGGTAGTCGAACGGCTTGATGTTGAGGGTGGGGCCGGTCAGCGACCGGTCCGCGCCGATCAGTCCGAGGTCGCGCTGGAGGTCCTCGCTGCGGTACCGCTGGTGCGCGCGGACCAGGCCGACCTGGCGTGCGGCCTCCCGGATGAGTGCGGCGGGGGTGTCGCGCGGCCGGACCGGCATCCGGACGGGCAGGACGTTGACGGCCATCGCGGGGACCCGGGCGGACCTGCGTCCCATCCGGCCCATGAAGGGCAGGCCGAGGATGACGTCGTCCGTCCCGGTGACCCGGTGGGCGTAGGCGGCGTAAGCGGCCGTCACCAGGTCGGCCCAGGTGGCCTTGGCCGCCGTCGCGGCGTCCCGGACGGCCGCGTTGACCTCAGAGGACGCCTCGGCGCGCTCGCGCAGGAACCGGTGGGCGGCCGGCCTCGGCTGGGCCGCGAACGGCACCGGATCGGCGGCCTCACCCAGGTAGCCGGCCCAGAACTCGCGGTCGGCGGCCAGGTCGGCGGACCCGCTGTAGTCGGCCTCCTCCGCCAGCAGCGTCGACAGCGGCTGGAACGGCGTGGCGGCCGGCGGGGCGTCCTGGACGGCGGCGGTGTAGAGGTCGGCCACCCGGCGCGCGAGGAGCGTCACCGAGTAGCCGTCGATGAGGATGTGGTGG
>JBDSTJ010000323.1:0-5102 GCA_039928335.1 Streptosporangiaceae bacterium
CGTCCGGGTGGAACACGCTGGGCACGATGTAGTTGGGCCCGAGCTCGGCGTCGGTCACGACCAGGGCGAGCGCCGAGGCGGCCGCGCCCAGCATCTCCAGGCTGACCTCGCCTGCCTGGGCGTCGAGCAGCCCCCGGAAGACCCCGGGGAAGGCCAGCACGTTGTTGATCTGGTTGGGGTAGTCGCTGCGCCCGGTGGCCACGACCGCCGCGTGCTCGCGGGCCTCCGCCGGGTCGATCTCGGGGTCGGGGTTGGCCAGTGCGAACACGATCGCGTCGTCGTTCATGCCGGCGATGTCGTCGCCGTCCAGAATGCCCGGAGCGGACACCCCGATGAACACGTCCGCGCCCTTGACCGCGCCCTTGAGATCGCCGCAGTAGCCCACGGAGTTGGTGTGGTCGGCGATCCACCGGAGTGAGTCGTCGAGGTCGGTACGGCCCTGGTGGACGGCCCCGTGGAAGTCGCAGACCGTCACGTGCCTGGCCCCGGCGTGCAACAGCAGCCTGAGGATCGCGCTGCCGGCCGCGCCCGCGCCCGCCATCGTGATGCGGACCTCGCCGAGATCCTTCCGGACGACACGGAGCGCGTTGGTCAGCGCGGCCAGCACGCAGATCGCGGTGCCGTGCTGGTCGTCGTGGAAGACCGGGATGTCGAGGAGCTCGCGGAGCCTGGCCTCGATCTCGAAGCAGCGCGGCGCGGAGATGTCCTCAAGGTTGATGCCGCCGAAGCCCGGGGCGATGATCTGCACGGTCCGGATGATCTCTTCGGTGTCCTGGGTGTCCAGGCAGATCGGCCAGGCGTCGATGCCGGCGAACCGCTTGAACAGGGCGGCCTTGCCCTCCATGACCGGCATCGCGGCCTCCGGCCCGATGTTGCCGAGGCCCAGGACGGCCGACCCGTCGGTGACGACCGCGACGCTGTTGCGCTTGATGGTGAGGCGGCGGGCGTCGTCCTTGTTGCGGGCGATCGCCAGCGACACCCGGGCCACACCCGGCGTGTAGGCCATCGACAGCTCTTCGCGGGTACGCAGCGGCACCTTGGACTGCATCTCGATCTTGCCGCCGAGGTGCATCAGGAAGGTCCGGTCACTGACCTTGTGGACCTTGAGGTCCCCGATGCTCTCCAGCACGCCGACGATGGCCTCGGCGTGTTCGGTGTCCCGGGTGGCGATCGTCACGTCGATCCTGAGCGTGTCCGTCGCCGCCGTGTTCACGTCGAGCGCGGTGACGATGCCGCCGGCGTTCTCTACATGGTGGGTGATCCCGCTGACGGCCTTGCCGCCCGCGGGGACCTCCAGCCGGACAGTGATCGAATAAGACACGCTGGGCGCGCTGGCCACCTGAAGGCTCCTGATCGGCTCTGGCGGGACACCTGAGGTGAGTTGCGGGCCGGGTCCCTGTCGTTCGCCCAGGGCCTTCGGCCGGGTCGCCGAGCGCGGCCGGCGCATCTCTCGCACGGACCGGGTTCCCTGTCCTTTTTGGGGCCTTCGGTCGTGCGGGTCCCCGCTGCTGTTGGTTGGGGTCGTCTGTACTTCGGTGGGCGCTGGGCTCACCTCGCCACGGGTCGGAATTCGGCCTTTGGCGCTCGAGGCCCTCCCCGGGCAGCTGCCCGGGGAGGGCCTCGAGCATACGCCCGGCGGGGTGCCCGGGTGGGGAGTTCGGCCCGGGTTCCGGGCGATGTTCCCACTGGTGGCACGCGTTCGGGTGGGTCAGAACAGGGCCGCTTGGAGGGCTCGCCGGGCCCGGGTGATACGGGTGTCGTCGGCGGGCAGGGTCTCGAACAGACTCAGCAGGTGCAGTCTGGCCGCGTTGCGCTCGTCGCCCGAAGTGGCCCTGACGACCGCGATGAGGCGGTCGAACGCGCCGTCGACGTCGCCGTTGAGCAGCTCGACGTCGGCGGCCTTGAGCTGGCTGGCGGCGTCCGCCCCGAACTCGCCCTGGCCGTAGCCGCGCACCCGGACGCTGAGCTCGGTGAGCGCCAGGCGGCGCCTGGCGAACTCGTCCGCCGGGTCCTTCTCGACGATGCTCCGGTACGCCTGCGCGGCGGCGGCGTGGTCACCACGGGCGAGCGCGTCCTCAGCGGCCGCGTGCACCGGGTCGACCTCGTCCTCGGGCTCGTCCGCCGACTCGGCCGCCGGCGGCAGGTCGCCCATGAGGCCCTGCTCCTTGAGCGCCGTCCACAGCTCCTCGGTGGCGGTCCGCAGCTCCGCCTCCGGGGCGGGGCCGTTGAGGAACGGCATCAGCTGGCCCTGGACCACGACGCCGACGAACGGCAGGCTCTGCACCCGCAGCTGCTGGAGATAGCCCTGGAGCTGACGGTTGACCTCGATGTCGACCCGGGCCAGGAGCCAGGCTCCCTGCCCCTCACCGACGAGCTTGGTCAGCCCGGACATGAGCTCGTCGCACACCGGCTCGCGGTCGACCACGAAGGCGACCATCACCGGCACCTGCAGCGATCTCTCGATCACCTCGGCGTTGAAGGTCTCGTCGGTCACGTCGAGGACGAACCCCGCGCCCGTCGGCTGTCCCTCCTGGCTGCTGCGTTCCTGTTGCTTCTTGGCCACGGCCGCCCGTGCCCCGAGGTCGACTGCGCCGTACAAGGAGAAGTCCCGCTTCTGCATGAGTCCATCCTGCCGCATACACCGTGCCGTCCGTACGCCGCGTGGACGAGGGATCACTCTCGGACATAACACCAAGTGATGCTCGCGCTACTGACAGCAACGCCAAGGCTCGCTATAGTTCCGTTGGCGATGCGTGATGCGACGGCAAAGAGCCCACGGCCGGAGGGGGAAACCAGCCGAGGGCGATCTGTCCGGGAACGCACCGCGTCGCGGAAACAGGGGGATGGAAAAGTGATCGTGGAGCACTCCGCGATCGTGGCAAAAGGGCTGGGGATCCGTCGCGGGGGGCGATGGATCCTGCGTCCGGCTTTCTTCGGGTTTGCCGGAGGTGTGATCGGCATCGCCGGTCCGCCCGGCGCCGGAAAGTCGACTCTGCTCGCCACGCTCGCGACACTGCGCCGGCCACGGACCGGCACGTTGGAGATCTTCGGCTGCGAGGCAGGAAGGTCGGCGGAGCTGCGCCCGCTGCGGGCCCGGATCGGCTATCTGCCGGCCGACGCCCGGTGGGGCGGCGGATCGACGGTGCACGACTTCGTGTCCTACGCCGCCTACTACCAGCGCAGACCCTCATCCTCGGTCAGGTCGGTACTCGCCGGCCTGGAACTGGGCGACGTGGCCGAGCAGCCACTCGACCGGCTGCCACCGGACCTGCGGGTCCGGGCCGGACTGGCGGCGGCCTGCGTGCACGAGCCCGACCTGGCGCTGCTCGACGAGCCCCTCGCCGGGCTGTCCTACGGCGCCGCGGCGGACCTCACGCCGCTGCTGGCGACCGTCGCGCCGACCGTGGTCGTCACCGCGGCGGATCCGGCGGACCTGCTGGGCTGGTGCGACCAGGTGTTCCTGCTCAACCGGGGCCACCTGACCGAGCGGCTGCCCGAGGGCACCCGGATGCTGGCCTGTGTCTGACACCGCCAGGGTCCTCAGGCTCGCCCGGATCGGCCGGGTCGCGCGGGTCATCCGGCTGGACGCCCGCCAGGGCTCGCTGCTGGCCGCGATCCCGGTCATCGCCGGAATCGGCACCATCACGGCCTGGCACGCGCTCACGCCCGGCGTCGCCGACTGGGACGCCACCGTCGCCGCCACCGGCGGTTCGGTGCGCTGGCTCGGTCCCGTCGCCGCCGCTCTCGCCGCCTGGACCGCCCAGCGCGGCCGGCGCCTTGACTACCTGCGGGCGCTGGCCGCCCGCTCGCCCGCCGCGGGGCCGCTGCACGACCTGCTGCTGCTCGGCTCGGTGTCGGTGCTGGGGTACGGGCTGGCCGCGCTCACCCTGTCCGGCCGGACCGTTCTCGGCGACGAGATCGGCACCCCGCACCCGGTCGGCCTGCTCGCCGGGGCCGCCGCGATCGTGCTGCACGTGGTCGCGGGCTATCTCGTGGGGCGGTTGTCCACCCATCCGGCGACCGTGGTGCTGGTCGCCACGGTCGCGGTCGCCTGGGCGTGGCTGCGGCCCGCGGACTCCTTGCCGGGTCTGCTGCCGCCCGCGGTCATGGAGCCGGTGAACCTGTTCGAGGGGCTGCGGCCCGGGGTGCTCACCGCCCAGCTGTTCTGGGCGCTCGGCCTGACCACCGCGCTGGTGCTCGGGTTCGTGGTCCGCACGACCGGGCAGACCCGGCTGCTGATCGGAGTGGCCGCCGCCGTGGCGGTCACCGTGGTCTGCACGGTCCGGCTCGTCTCCTATGGCGGGAGGGTGACCGGCCCGGCCCCGGTGGACCTGGCCTGCCGGACCTGGCCGATCACGGTCTGCGTGCATCCGGCCCTGCGCACCGGCCTGCCGTCGCTGACCGCGACGATCGCCCCGCTGGCGTCCCGGCTGGCGGAGACCCCGGCGGCCTTCACCCGGCTGAAGCAGCTCCCGCCCTGGGAGCCGGCCTCGGTCAGCGGGGGCACCGCCCGGTTCCACCTGCCCGACCTGTCACCGGGCTACGCTCAGCGGACCGTCCGGGAGATCACGTCGTCCCTGACGCCGCGCAGGTGCGCGGGCAACCCCTACAACGCCCTGGTCGACGCCTGGCTGCTGGACGAACAGGCTCCGGTGCTCGGGAGCGCCTCGCTGGCCTTCGGCCGCTGGAGCGAGGCCGAGCGGCGCAGCTGGCTCGTGCTGCGTTTCGCGGCCTACCAGAGCTGCACGCTCAGCCCGCCGCTGTTCGACTGAGGGACGGCTCCTTGATCCAGTTGCGCTCCACGAAGTAGGGCGCGACCGGCAGGACCGAGGCCACCAGGGCGAGGAAGGTCCGGCCGAGGCTCCAGGAGAGCCGACGGAAGGTGAGCAGGACCATGGCGACGTAGGCGAGGAAGAGCACCCCGTGGATCGGACCCATGATCTTCACCCCGATCTCCTGCTCCGCGCCGTACTTCAGCGGCATCGCGATGAGGAGCAGGACCAGGAACGAGGTCGCCTCGGCGAGCGAGACGACACGGAAGGCGCGCAGAATGTCCACGGCCACCAGTAAAGGGCATGGTCGCCGCCGACCCGATTCGGGTC
>JBDSTJ010000324.1:0-2613 GCA_039928335.1 Streptosporangiaceae bacterium
GACCTCCACGCCCGGCTCGCCGCCCTGGAGACGCCCGACGGCGGAGCCACCCCCTGGCGTGACCCGTCCCGGATGGCCGAGCTCGGCAAGGCCCTCGGCCTACTGCCCAACTCCTACGCCAAGTACTACTTCTTCCACGACGAGGTCGTCCAGGAGCTCAGGGCCAAGGGCACCACCCGGGCCGAGGACATCATCAAGACGCTGCCGGGGTTCTTCTCCCAGGTCAGCGGCGAGTCGTTCAAGGCCGACCCGGACCCGAGCCGGGAGCGCGGTGGCGGTGAGCACGGCGAGTTCGCGGTCGACACGATCTGCGCGATCGCCCTCGACGAGGGCCGGCGGCTGATCCTCAATGTGCGCAACGGCGGGGCGATCCCGTCCCTGGCCCCCGACACGACGGTCGAGGTGCCGTGCCTGACCGGCGCGGCCGGTCCGGTGCCGCTGCCGATGGGCGAGCTCCCGCGACCGGTCCGCGGCCTGACCCAGGCGATCGCGGGCTACGAGCGGTTGGCGTCCCAGGCGGCGACCCTGGGCGACCGGCGGCTGGCCCTGCAGGCGCTGATGGCCCACCCGTTCGTCCGGAGCAAGCACACCGCGCAGAAGATCCTCGACGAGGGGCTCGCGGCCCACCGGTCGTCGCTGCCGCAGTTCTGAGGCCCGGTACCGCTGGTGCGGACCGGGCCTCAGGGCACTGGTCAGCGCAGTTCGAGCCCGCGCAGCAAGCTGTTGTGCTTCCGGCTCCTCCGGCGGCCGTTGAGCAGCAGGAGGACCGCGCTCACGACGACCACGCCGCCGGCGATCAGCGCGCGCCTGCGCTGCTCCTCGGTGAGCGGCGAGTCCTTGTCGCCCGGGGTCACGATCGAGCCGATCGTGACCGCGACCTGATGGATCTCCTCACGGACCCGCGAGCCCGTCCGGTGCACCACATTGCTGGGGCTCACCCGGTCTGCCAGCGCGTCGATGGTCCGCGCCAGTTCCTCGCGGGTGCGCTCGATCTCGTTCTCGAGCTCCTCCGGGTCTCTGTCGCCCATGATCGCGTCCTTAGTCGTCGAGGTGTCTACTGACGATCAGTCTGTCAGGTCGTACCCGCCGACGGCTCCCCGGATCCCGGTAAGTTGGACGCGGACGACCCCAGAACGGCACTGCCCGTGGCCGGGCAGCGCGAGGACCCGGCCACGAGGGACGACTAAGGAGAATTCGTGACAGAGCGGCTGCAGCCCGGAGATTCCGCACCAGACTTCACCCTGCCTGACGCGGACGGGAAGCCCGTTTCCCTGGACTCCCTGCGCGGCAAAAAGGTGATCCTCTACTTCTATCCCGCCGCGATGACGCCCGGCTGCACCAAGGAGTCGATCGACTTCGAGAACAGCCTGCCCGAACTGGCCTCGGCCAACGTGGCGGTCATCGGCGTCTCCCCCGACAAGCCGGAGAAGCTCGCCAAGTTCCGCGCGCGCGACTCGCTGACCTTCCCGCTGCTGTCGGACCTCGACAGGAAGACCCTTGAGGCCTACGGCGCCTATGGCGAGAAGAAGCTGTACGGCAAGCTCGTCGTGGGCGTCATCCGCTCCACCTTCCTGATCGATGAGGAAGGCAGGATCGAGAAGGCGTACTACAACGTGAAGGCGACCGGCCACGTCGAGCGGCTCCGCAAGGACCTCTCCCTCTGACCCAGAATCGGTAACATGCGCCACTTGCCCCTGGCCGGCCCTTGACCAGGGGCATCGCCCTGGTTCTTAATTGACGTTATGTCCAACATGTTCGACGAGCGGCACCCGCTGATCAAGCCGCGCCGGGTCACCTTCGACTGGTCCGGGGTCCCACTCCACTTCATCCCGGGCTCCCCTTTCGCGACCCACTGGGTGAACGCGCTGCAACTGATCCTGCCGGCCGGCGAACGCTGGTTCGTCCACGTCTTCAAGCAGGCCCTCCCGCTGATCGAGGACAAGACCCTGCACGCCGAGGCCAAGGGATTCATGGGCCAGGAGGCCGTCCACGCCCGCGCCCACTCCGCCGTCTACACCTACCTGAAATCCCACGGCATCGACGCCTCCCGCGAACAACGGCGCATCGACTTCATCTTCCGGGCTCTCCTGTCGGACCGCCCCGTCGTACCGCTCCGTTGGATCCCCGCACGCCGCTGGCTCCACTTCCGCCTGGGAGTCATCGCGGGCGTCGAGCACTACACCGCCGTCATGGGCGACTGGCTGATGAACGCCGACGCCCTCGACCGGGCCGACGCCGACCCCGTCATCCTCGACCTGTTCCGCTGGCACGGCGCGGAGGAGGTCGAGCACCGCTCCGTCGCCTTCGACGTCTACCAGCACCTCAACGGCAACTACCCGCGCCGGGTCCTCACCATGCTGATCGCCTTCGCCGCCCTCTGGTTCACCTTCCACCGCGGCACCAGCCAGCTCCTGCGCCACGACCCCGTCCTGCGCACACGGGCCGCCCGCGACAACACGGTCGTCCGCTTCTCCTACCGCACCTGGACGAAGACCGCCCGCCAGGGCCTTCTCCCCTCCCCCTGGTTCCTCGCCCGGGAACTCCCCACCTACCTCAGCCGCTCCTACCACCCCTCCCAGACCGGTTCCACCCCCCAGGCCCTCGCCTACCTGG
>JBDSTJ010000325.1:0-3230 GCA_039928335.1 Streptosporangiaceae bacterium
GTCGATGAGCCGCTGGGTCCGGCGGAACCGCTCGATGTCGTGCTCGCCGTCCTCGAGGCCGGCGAGCACGCCCCGCAGCCCGGCCATCAGCACCTCGCTCGCCGACTCCCCGGCCGGCCGCTCCCGCACGGTCGTGACCAGGTCGATGTCGTAGTCGGCCACGAGCCCGAGGAGGACGTCCTCCTTGTTGGTGAAGTAGCGGAAGAACGTACGCTGGGACACCTCGACGGCGGCGACGATCTCGTCGATGGTCGTGCGGTCGTATCCCTGTGCCAGGAACAACTCCAGCGCGGCGTCTATCAGCGCCAGGCGGGTGCGCTGCTTCTTCAGCTCACGCAGACCGACGCGGAGCTCTGTCATGGGGCCGTCCAGTTCTCGACAGGGAGTGACGTGTTCCACAGCATCCCACGGGTCAGCAGCTGATCATGGACGTTTGAGGCCTGGTTGCCCGGACCTCAAGTGTTCGATAACATGTTCGAAAGAGTTTCGGGACTACTGTCCGACTTCCCCCGGACATTGAGGGTGGGGAGAAGTCTGTGATGAGTCGCGTCTACGGCGACCCGGTCGAGGTGTGGACCGATCGGGACGGCCGCCCGGCCCGTTTCGTCTGGCGGGAACGGCTGCACGTGGTCCGCCGGGTCCTCGAGCACTGGGTGGCCAGCCGCGACTGGTGGCGGGACCACAACTCCGAGTCGGCGGCTCCGGTCGCCCGCGAGTTCTGGCGGGTCGAGGCCACCCCCGATCGCGAGATCGGCGTGTACGAGCTGCGCCACGACCCCGGATCCGGGGCCTGGATGCTCTCCAGGGCCTGGGACTGAGTGCCCAGGACACGGCCGGCGCGCGCGGTCAGGACTGGCGGATCTGCAGGCGGGTGATCTGGAAGACCGCGCCCATGCACAGGGCGGCCGCCAAGGCCTGGGTGGCGGAGGCCGCGACGCCCAGGTGGACGGCGAACCGGGCGTCGGCGATCGTGCCGGTCTCGGCGGCGGGGAACATCCGGGCCAGGCCGATGGACGACAGCAGCGCGGTCCACCAGGCGATGATCACCAAGCCCACGCCGTGCCGCTGGGCCATCTGGTAGCGGCCGCTGGAGATCCAGATGTCGTGGACCAGGCGCGGCGGCACCCAGAGATTGGCCAGGGGGACCAGCCAGCCGCCCACGGTCCAGCCCCTGCCGTACCGGATCGGGCCCGGAGCCTGGGCGTGGGCCCGCCACAGCCAGGTGACGAACAGCAGGCCGGTGATCCCCGCGAGCGCGCCGGAGATGACGAACACGTCGCTGTAGGCCTGCAGGGACACCCCGGTCTGGACCGGGTCGTAGGAGTCGGGGTTCAGGTCCGACAGGAGCGGCAGCTGACGCATCAGGCTGACCGCCGAACCCATCGCCATGAACGCGTTGAATCCGAGCAGCATGAAGACACCGATGCCCAGGGCCCTGAAGTCGCGTCTGCGGGACCAGGCGCCACAGGCCGGGCATCGGGCGACCTCGGTGGGGATGATGTCTCCGCACAGTCCACACGGCAAAGCGGCCTCCGGGATATTGCGACCCGTTTCCCGAAGTGTACGTACCTTTTACTTTCGCCTGGACGATATGCCCGGTCCGGGGGTTTGCCGTGACCCGATCCGACCCGGAGTCACTCGCCCGCCGACCGGTGGGAGGAGCAGGCCGCCGCGTGAACGTTCAAGGAACGGGATCACCTTGCTCATGGCTGCGCTCAGCCGGAGTGTCCGCCTCGACCTGGACGGGGCCGCTCGGCACAGTGGTCGCCATGCCCCGCAACAACCTCCCTGATCCGCTCCCTGACGTCGGTCGCACGATGATTCTGGACGCGGCCCGCCGCTGCTTCATCCGGAACGGCTTCCACGCCACCTCCATGCGCGACGTCACCACCGAGGCCAAGGTGCCCTTCACCGGGGTCAACCGCTATTTCCGGTGCAAGGACGACGTGATCATGGCCTTCGCGGACGACGCCGAGGACCAGGTCGCGGCCGTGTTCGCCGCCGCTTTCGGCCGGCTCCCCGAACCCGCGGGCCCCTTCCCCGGCGGGCCCGGCGGCTTCCCCGGGCTCGCCGTCCGGGTCTGGAGCGCGGCCCTGCGCGCCTCGGTCCTGCAGGAGGAACTCGACGACACCTACACCGCGCTCACCGCCGGCCTCCTGCGGTACGTCGAGGTCTACCAGCGGGCGGGCCTGATCGCCGGCAACGTCCCGGCGATCAGCATCGTCCGCGCCCTCATCGCCCTGGTCCACGGCTTCATGCTCCAGCGCACCCTCTTCGGCGAGGTCGACACCCGAGCCTTCCGCCAGGGCCTGCGAGCTCTCAGATGACGTTCCGCGCGAGGCCGGCAGGGAGAACGCTAACCCTCCACAAGATCATGTAGGGCCTTCAGGGTGGGTTCGTCCTTGACCCCGGCGATCAGCAGGGTGGAGACGGGGCTGTCGCGCCACAACTGAAGGCGTTCCTTGATCCGGTCGATCGGGCCGAGGAGGGAGATGGAGTCGACCAGTTCGTCCGGGACGGCCTTGATGGCCTCGTCGCGGCGGCCGTCGAGGAAGAGTTCCTGGACGCGGGCGGCCTCCTCGGCGTAGCCGAGCCGGCCGATCAGGTCGAGGTGGAAGTTCTTGTCCCTGGCTCCCATGCCGCCGATGTAGAACGCCATCGGGACCTTGGCCCAGGCCAGTGCGGACTCGAGGTCGGCCACGACGGTGGTGACGGTCGCGGTGATGTCGAAGTCGGGTCTGCGTGCGGCGAGGGACTCGCCGAACAGCGTGTCGATCTGCTGGGGGTCCACGAACAGGGGCAGCCAGCCGTCGGCGATCTCCGCGGACAGGGCGATGTTCTTGGGCCCTTCGGCTCCCAGATAGATCGGGATGCGGGGCCGCAGCGGGTGCGCGATCGACTTGAGCGGCTTGCCGAGGCCGGTGCCGCCGGGGTAGGGCAGCGGGTAGTGCGGCCCGTCGTTGACGAGCGGTTCCTCCCGTGCCCAGATCCTGCGGAGGATGTCGAGGTACTCGCGGGTCCGGGCCAGCGGCTTGGGGAAGGGGACCCCGTACCAGCCCTCGACGACCTGCGGTCCTGAGGCACCGAGCCCCAGGATCAGCCGGCCACCGGACAGCGCATCCAGGGTGAGCGCGTGCATGGCGGTCGCCGCCGGCGTCCGTGCGGACATCTGCACGACCGCCGTGCCCAGTTTGATCCGGGTCGTGCGTGCGCCGTACCAGGCGAGGGTG
>JBDSTJ010000326.1:0-12115 GCA_039928335.1 Streptosporangiaceae bacterium
AGCGCCGACACCGGCTGGATCGACCGTGTCCGCGGCGAGGGACGGCTCGTCTCCCACCGCCACTCCGCCGTCGCGCTGGCGGCCGCCGCCATCGAGGCCTATGAGGAGGAGGAGGACGTCGAGCGGCAGCGGCTGCTGTCGACGGCGTTCGGCGGACGCCCGCAGGTACAGCACAAGAGCGGCCGGCCGCTGGACCTCAAGCTGCGCGGCGCCGGCTACCGCGTGCGCGTCGCGCGGGTCGGCCCGCACCGGTTCCGGGTCGGCATCGAGGCGGGCGACGACGTTCGCACCGCCGACGTCGAGCTCGAGCGGTTCGACCGGCACACC
Organism: Streptosporangiaceae bacterium; assembly: GCA_039928335.1. Taxonomy (GTDB): domain Bacteria; phylum Actinomycetota; class Actinomycetes; order Streptosporangiales; family Streptosporangiaceae; genus Actinocorallia. The sequence continues at coordinate 328 of JBDSTJ010000326.1, forward strand.
GGGCGGATCCTGGTCAACGGGACCCGGTACCGCCTGCTCACCGACACCTACGGGCCGATCCACCTGATCGAGGTGGACAGTGTGACCCACCGGGTCAGCCGGGACGAGGGCGGCGTCGTCCGTTCACCCGCGCCCGCTCTGGTCGTCGCCACGCCGCTCGAGGTCGGTGCCGAGGTCGAGGCGGGTGCACCGATCCTGGTGCTGGAGAGCATGAAGATGGAGACGGTTCTCCGGGCGCCGTTCCGGGCGCGGCTGAAGGAATGTGCCGTGTCCGTGGGCAGCCAGGTGGAGACCGGTGCGCCGCTGATGCGGCTGGAACCACTCGCCGACGACGCGGCCGAGGCCGGCCCGGCCACCGCGGCCGTCGAGCTGGACCTGCCCGCCGCGCCCGGGACGGTACCCGCGCGGACGCTCGCCCTCCGGGGCCAGGAGGACCTGCGCAGCCTGCTGCTCGGCTTCGACGTCGACCCGCACGACGAGCGCCGGGTGCTCGACGGCTACCTCGCCGCTCGGGCCGCCACCGGGGACGGCCACCGGCCGTCGGCCGGGGAACTCGAGCTGGTCGAGGTGTTCGCCGACCTGGCCGAGCTGAGCCGCAACCGGCCGTCGGGTGACGGCGGCAGCGGCCATGCGCCCAGCGCCCGCGAGTACCTTCACACCTACCTGCAGAGTCTGGACGTCGAACGGGCCGGGCTGCCGGCGGCGTTCCAGGCCAAGCTGGCCAAGGCCCTCGGGCACTACGGCGTCACCGACCTGGAGCGCTCTCCCGAGCTCGAGGCCGCGGTGTTCCGGATCTTCCTCGCCCAGCAGCGCGCGTCCGCCGACGCCGCGGTCGTCACCGCGCTGCTGCGCGTATGGCTGCTGGAGCCGACGCCGGACGCCCTGCTGAACGAGCCCGCCGGGCTCGCGCTGGAGCAGTTGGTGGCCGCGACCCAGGTCCGCTTCCCCGCGGTCGCCGACCTCGCGCGCGGCGTGCAGTTCGCCTGGTTCGGCCAGCCGCTGCTGCGCCGCAACCGCGCCCGTGTGTACGCCGACGTCCGCCGGCATCTGCGCCACCTCGACGCGAGTCCGCAGGCGCCGGACCGTGCCGAGCGCGTCGCCGAGATGGTGCGCAGCACCGAGCCGCTGGTACGGCTGCTCGGGCAGCGCCTCGTCCGCCACGATCAGGACAACTCGGTCATGCTGGAGGTGCTGACCCGGCGGTACTACGGCAACAAGGGTCTCAACGGCGTCCGGACCGGTGAGGCCGCGGGCTGCGCGTTCGTGGTCGCCGAACGCGAGGGCTCGCACCTGGTCTCCGCCGCGGTGCGGTTCGAGGAGCTGGGCGGCGCGCTGCGCGGCCTCGCGGAGCTGGCGGGCGGCGGTGACCCCGTCGACGCCGACATCTATCTCGCCTGGGAGAGCCAACCGGAGGACTTCGACGCGATGGCGGCCGCACTCCAGGAGGTCGTCAGCGCCCACCCGCTGCCCGAACAGGTCCGCAGGCTCACCACCACCGTCGCGGGCAGCAGCGGCGCGGTGATGCACCACCACTTCACCTTCCGCCCGTCGGCGGCCGGCATGACCGAGGAACGGCTGATCCGCGGCCTGCACCCCCACATCGCCCAGCGGATGCAGCTGGAGCGGCTGCACCGGTTCGACCTGACCCGGCTGCCGTCCCTGGACGAGGAGGTCTACCTGTTCCAGGGCGTGGCGCGGGAGAACCCCGCCGACGACCGCCTCATCGCCCTCGCGCAGGTACGGGACCTGACCGCGCTGCGTGAGCAGGACGGCAGGCTGCAGTCACTGCCAGCGGCCGAGTACACCGTCGCAGCGTGCCTCGACTCGATCCGCCGCGCCCGGTCCCGGCAGCCGTCCAAGACCCGCTTCAACACCAACCGCGTCGTCGTCTATGTCTGGCCGCCGAGCGACCTGACCCGCGGCGAGCTGGAGATGCTCGCCGAACGGATCCTGCCCAGGACCGACGGCGCCGGTCTCGAGGAGATCCTGTTCATCGCGCGGGAGCGCGACCCGCGGACCGGTGAGCTCGACAAGGTCTCCATGCGGATCTCCTTCGACTCCGCCGGCTTCACCGGCTTGGCCTTCGGCCCGCCGCCGGTCGAGGCGGTCGAGCCGGTCGACGGGTACCGGTTGAAGGTGTTGCGTGCCGGCAGCCGCAACACGGTCTACCCCTATGAGCTGACCGGGCTGCTCGGTGACTTCGCCGAGCACGACCTCGACGACGGCCATGCGCTCGTGCCGGTCGACCGGCCGAAGGGACGGAACACCGCGGCGATCGTCGCGGGTGTGGTCTCCACGCCGACCACGCTGCATCCGCAGGGCATCACCCGAGTGGTGCTCCTCGGCGACCCGACGAAGTCGCTCGGTGCGCTGTCGGAGCCGGAGTGCCGCCGGGTGATCGCGGCGCTGGACCTGGCCGAGCGGATGGGGGTGCCGCTGGAGTGGTACGCGCTGTCGTCGGGGGCCCGGATCTCCATGCAGTCGGGCACCGAGAACATGGACTGGGTGGCGGCGGCGCTCAAGCGGATCGTCGAGTTCACCCAGGACGGCGGCGAGATCAACGTCGTGGTGGCGGGCATCAACGTCGGCGCGCAGCCGTACTGGAACGCCGAGGCGACGATGCTCATGCACACCAAGGGCATCCTGGTGATGACGCCCGACTCGGCGATGGTGCTCACCGGCAAGCAGTCCCTCGACTTCTCCGGTGGCGTGTCGGCCGAGGACAACTTCGGCATCGGCGGCTACGACCGGGTGATGGGCCCGAACGGGCAGGCTCAGTACTGGGCCCCCAACCTGACGGGCGCGCGGGACGTGCTCATGTCGCACTACGCCCACACCTACATCGCGCCGGGCGAGGAGACACCGCGTCGCGCGCCGACCACCGACCCCGTCGACCGCGACGTCTCCGACTTCCCGCACAACGTGGCCGACAGCGACTTCACCACGGTCGGCGAAATCTTCTCCGCGACGACCAACCCGGACCGCAAGAAGCCGTTCGACATCCGCACGGTGATGCGCGCGCTGTCCGACCAGGACCACCCGGTCCTGGAGCGCTGGGCGGGCATGGCCGACGCGGAGACCGCGGTGGTGCAGGACGTGCATCTGGGCGGCATCCCGGTGTGCCTGCTCGGCATCGAGTCGCAGTCGGTGCCCCGGCGCGGCTTCCCGCCCACCGACGGCCCGGCCGTCTACACCTCGGGCACGCTGTTCCCGAGGTCGTCGAAGAAGGCCGCGCGGGCGATCAACGCGGCCAGCGGCAACCGGCCGCTGGTGGTGCTGGCGAACCTGTCGGGCTTCGACGGCTCACCGGAGTCGATGAGCAAGCTGCAGTTGGAGTACGGCGCGGAGATCGGCCGCGCGATCGTGAACTTCCGCGGCCCCATCGTGTTCTGCGTGATCTCGCGGTACCACGGCGGCGCGTTCGTGGTGTTCTCCAAGGCGTTGAACCCCCACATGACCGTGCTCGCGCTGGAAGGCTCGTTCGCCTCGGTGCTCGGTGGTGCCCCCGCCGCCGCCGTGGTGTTCTCCGGCGACGTCAACGCCCGCACCACGGCCGACCCGAGGGTGCGGGACCTGGAGGCCCGCCTCGCGGCGTCCTCCGGCACCGACCGCGCCACGCTGACCGCGGAGGTCGACGAGGTCCGTTCGTCGGTCCGGGCCGAGAAGCTCGGCGAGGTGGCCGCGGAGTTCGACCGGGTGCACGACATTCGGCGCGCGGTCGAGGTCGGCTCCGTCGACGCCATCATCAGCGCCGCGGAACTGCGTCCACGCATCATCGAGGTCATCGCTCCCACCTCCTGACCTCAGGCCAGGCCCGGCGGCACCCCGACCACGGGACCGCCGCCGGGCCTGGCAGCAGACGCTCCGGCTACAGGTGTGGCGGGGTGCCCGCGCACTTCCCGCGATTGCCCAGTCGTCCGGCGGCCCAGTCGTCCGGCGGCTCAGTCGTCCGGCGGCTCAGTCGTCCAGGGCCGTCCGGTAGCGCGCGAGAGCGATGCCCCGGCGTGGATCGTCGGCGCCGAGAAGCTTCAGGGCACGTTCGTGCACCTGCAGGTCCTCGGGATGCAGGCCGCCGTAGGCGAGCGCGGCCCCGGGCAGCCGTGCCCGGAGAACGGCCTCGCGCAGGGCCACCTCGAGGTGGTCGCGCCACACCACGATGCCTGGCGCCTCGGACTCGGGCAGCAGCGGGCCCTGGTAGAACGCGACCGCCCGGTCGAGGTCGCCTGCCCTGAGCCCGTCGAGGACCTCGACGGCGTCGCATCTGATCGGCACGGTCAGCTCGTACCGGCGGGTCGACAGCGCACCGTGCAGGGTCCTGCGCAGGTGCGATACCTCGGCCTTCAGGGTCGCGGGAGCGACGTGCCGGTCGCCGTAGAGCGACTCGCGCAGGCGTTCGGGCGACATGCCCTTGCCGTCGAGCGTGAGCAGCACCAGGATCTCGGTCTGCCTCGGCGACAGGGTCACCCGGACGCCGTCCTCGACGAGGCGTGTGCTGCCGAGACAGGTCAGTTGCAGGCCGCTCCGCCGGTCGACGGCGTGCGGCCACCGCACGATGAAGGACCCGTCGAACGGCTCCGTCTCCGCTTCGCGGCCGTCCGGCAGGATCGCCAGACCCCGTGCCGCGTCAAGTTCGAGCGTCAGCGAGGGCCGGCTCTCCGGGCCGCCCATCAGGACGCGCCCGGTGCCGTCGACGAGCGCGGTGTCGGACTCGTGGCGTCCCACCCGGTCGAGATAGCGCCGCCGCAGCCGCTGCTCCCCCACCATCGCGCGGCGGCCCAGCTCGGCTTCGACGGCCCGCGCCGCGGCCTGGACCAGCGCGAGGCCGACCGGTACCGCCAGATGGTCGCCGCCCGTCACGTCGATCGCGCCGAGGATCGCGCCGGAGACCGGATCGTGAATGGGCGCGGCCGAACAGGTCCACGGCTGGACGGGCCGGCTGTAGTGCTCGGCTGCGAAGATCTGCACCGCGTGGTCGACCGCCAACGCCGTGCCCGGCGCGTTGGTGCCCGCGTGCCGCTCGTCCCAGAGCGCCCCCTCGACGAAGTGCATCCGTTCGGCCTCGGCCAGCACTGCGGGGTTGCCCTCGACCCAGAGCAGCCGGCCCGCCGCGTCGGTGATGGCCATCAGGTGGCGGCCCTCGTCGGCGAGGCCGCCGAGCAGTTCCCGGACGACCGGGACGACGGCGGCCAGCGGGTGCCCGCTGCGGTAGTCCTCGAGCGCGCCGTCGGTCAGGCTCACCGGTGGGAGCGCGCGGTCGGGATCGACCCGGGCGGTCATCGACCGCTGCCAGGACTCCGCGACGACCCTCCGCATCCGGGGTGAGACGGCACCGGTGCTGAGGAAGGCCTCGTGCGCCGTCCGGACGAGGGAGAGCCGCTCGTCGGGATCTGCTCCCGCCTCCAGGGCGAGCCACGGATTGTGCACAGCCACCGTCCAGGGTCAAGCGCATCATGCTTCGCGTGGATGGCGACGTCAATGGCGCGACCTGCGTACATGCTGCCGCTTCCATGGTATGCGGCGGGGTCTGCCGGGTGCGACCTACCTCATACCAACCCTCGGGGGGCACAGTGACCAGTGTCACAGACAGGTAGCCGCCGCAAGGAGAGCCTCACATGGTCTACGCAGCGCCCGGAACCGACGGATCGGTCGTCACCTACGCGGCCCAGTACGAGAACTTCATCGGGGGTGAGTGGGTCGCACCGGTCGAGGGCCGCTATTTCGACAACCCCAGCCCGATCACCGGCCAGACTTTCACCCGTGTCGCCCGCTCCTCGGCCGCCGACATCGGGCTCGCCCTCGACGCCGCGCACGCCGCCGCCGATTCCTGGGGCCGCACCTCGGTGACCGAGCGGGCCAACGTGCTCAACCGGATCGCCGACCGGATCGAGGAGAACCTCGAGAAGCTCGCGGTCGCCGAGGCCTGGGAGAACGGCAAGGCCGTCCGGGAGACCCTCGCCGCCGACCTGCCGCTCGCCGTCGACCACTTCCGTTACTTCGCCGGGGTGATCCGGGCCCAGGAGGGTTCGATCAGCCAGATCGACGAGGACACGGTCGCTTACCACTTCCAGGAGCCGCTGGGCGTCGTCGGCCAGATCATCCCGTGGAACTTCCCGATCCTGATGGCGGTGTGGAAGCTCGCGCCCGCCATCGCCGCCGGCAACACCGTCGTCCTCAAGCCCGCCGAGCAGACCCCGGCCAGCATTCTGCTCGTGATGGAGCTCATCGCCGACCTGCTGCCGCCCGGCGTGATCAACATCGTCAACGGCTTCGGCGCGGAGGCGGGCAAACCGTTGGCCTCCAGCCCCAGGGTCGGCAAGGTCGCCTTCACCGGCGAGACCACCACCGGCCGTCTGATCATGCAGTACGCCTCGGAGAACATCATCCCGGTCACCCTGGAACTGGGCGGCAAGAGCCCGAACGTGTTCCTGCCCGACGTCATGGCCGCCGATGACGACTTCCTGGACAAGGCGATCGAGGGGTTCGTCATGTTCGCCCTCAACCAGGGCGAGGTCTGCACCTGTCCGTCCCGCGCGCTGATCCCCAACTCGATCTACGACGAGTTCATGGAGCGGGTCCTGGTCCGGACCAGGGCGATCGTGGGCGGCAACCCGCTCGACCCGGAGGTGATGCTCGGCGCCCAGGCAAGCAACGACCAGTACGAGAAGATCCTCTCCTATTTCGACATCGGCCGTAAGGAGGGCGCGGAGGTGCTCACCGGCGGCGGCCCGCGCACCGTGGAGGGTTTCGAGGGCGGCTACTACATCGAGCCGACGATCTTCAAGGGCACCAACGACATGCGGATCTTCCAGGAGGAGATCTTCGGCCCGGTCGTCTCGGTCACCACCTACGACACCCCTGAGCAGGCACTGGAGCTCGCCAACGACACCCTGTACGGGCTCGGCGCGGGCGTGTGGACGCGGGACGCCAACACCGCCTACCGGTTCGGCCGCGCGATCAAGGCCGGCCGGGTCTGGACCAACTGTTACCACGCCTACCCCGCGCACGCCGCGTTCGGCGGTTACAAGCAGTCCGGGATCGGCCGGGAGAACCACCTGGCGATGCTGGACCACTACCAGCAGACCAAGAACCTGCTGGTGAGCTACTCCGCCAAGCGCCTCGGCTTCTTCTAGGAGATGACGGTCTCGCGGGTCGACGTGACGGCGGAGGCGGCCGAGATGCTCGGCCGCCTCCGCACGATGCACGGGCCACTCATGTTCCACCAGTCCGGCGGCTGCTGCGACGGCAGTTCGCCCATGTGCTATCTCGACGGCGAGTTCCGGATCGGCTCGGCCGACGTGCACCTCGGCGACCTGGTGGTCGACGGGGTGCCCGAACCGATCGGGTTCTGGATGTCGTCCTCCCAGTTCGCCTACTGGAGCCACACCCACCTCACCGTCGACGTGGTGCCCGGCCGGGGCAGCGGCTTCTCCCTCGAAGCGCCGGAGGGGGTCCGTTTCCTGATCAGGTCGCGCCTGTTCACCGACGAGGAGGCCCAACAGCTCACCTAGAAGAACCGGCACTGGCCGGTTGCGGTCTGCCGTGGAAGTGTGGCTCCTGCTGGGAGGCAGGAGAGCGCCGAAGTGGCGAATGTTGTCATGCTATTTCAGCAAGGATCGCCAATGGCAGGCCATCAGCGGGAAGTTACGGTCACGGGGCCTTGACAGAAGAATACTGCTGCACCCTGGAGGTGTTGTGGATCCCCGACCCCCATCCCCGCTCGTAGGAAGACTCGCCAGACGCCCGCAGTTGGCCGTCCTCGCGGCGGTCACCAGCATGTTCGCCCTCGTCGTCCCGGCCGGATCCGCCACCGCCGAACCGGCCCTGGCCGGGTGGAAGGCGACCCCGCTCACCGGCGGCACCCTGGTTCAGGGCGCCAAGTCGGTGACCGGGCGCCTGGCCAAGAGCGACCAGGGCCTGCTGGCTCTCAAGACGGCCGCTCCGGTGAACGTCATGGTCAAGCTCGACTACGACGCGATCTCCGCCTACCGCGGCGGACTGCCCGGCCTGCCCGGCACCAGCCCGTCGGTGACCGGCAAACCGCTCGACCCGCGCGCCGCCACCGTCAGGAGGTACGACGGGTACATCGGCGGGGTCGAGAGCAGGTTCCTCGCGGCGCTGACCGGCAAGATCCCGGCTGCCAGGGCCGGGCGAGGGCAGCACCTGGTGTTCGGCGGCCTCGCCGTCCGGCTGCCGGGTGACCGGGTGCTCGACCTGCTGAGGCTCCCCGGTGTCGCCGCCGTCCAGGAGGACCGGCTGGAGCAACCCCTCACCGACTCCAGCTCCGACTTCATCGGCGCACCGACGATCTACGACAAGCTCGGCGGGGCCGACTCGTCCGGCAAGGGCGTCGTCGTGGGCGTGCTGGACTCGGGAGCGTGGCCGGAGCACCCGTCCTACGCCGACCCGGGGAACCTTCCCGCTCCGCCGGCGACCACGGACGGCACCGCACGGACGTGCGACTTCGGCGACAACCCGCTCACCCCGGCAGCCGACCCGTTCGCCTGCAACGACCACCTGATCTCCGGGCAGCCGTTCCTGGACACCTACAACGCCATCGTCGGCGGCGAGACGTTCGGCGACAGCGCCCGCGACTCCAACGGGCACGGGACGCACACCTCGACCACGACCGCCGGAGGTCCCGTCGAGCACGCCGACCCGCTCGGCATCGACCGCGGGAAGATCCACGGGATCGCGCCCGCAGCGCACATCGCGGTGTACAAGGTCTGCGGCGCGCAGGGCTGCTTCCAGTCCGACGGCGTCGCCGCGGTGTCCCGGGCCATCCTGGACGGTGTCCGGGTCATCAACTTCTCGGTCTCGGGCGGTGTCGACCCCTACAGCGACCCGCTGGAACTGGCGTTCCTCGACGCCTACGCCGCGGGCGTCTTCGTGTCGGCCTCAGCCGGCAACGACGGCCCGGGGGCGGCCACCGTCAACCACAACGGACCGTGGGTGACCACGGTCGCGGCCTCCACCCAGTCGCGCACCTTCCAGTCGGCCGTCACCCTCACCGCCGGTGCCGACACCCAGACGATCTCGGGATCGTCGATCACCGCGGGAGTTCCGACCGACGCACCGGTGGTGCTCGGCTCGGCTCCGCCCTACAACGACATCGACTGCCTCCACCCCGCGCCGCCCGGCCTGTTCGCCGGAAAGATCGTCGCGTGCCGGCTGCCGGTCGGCGGCCGGGTCATCCGGGGCTTCAACGTCAAGCAGGGCGGCGCCGTCGGGATGCTGCTCTACAACCAGACGTTGGCGCAGACCATGACCGACAACCACTGGCTGCCGACGGTGCACCTGGAGAAGCCGCAGGCCGACTCGCTGCTGACGTTCCTCGGCGCGCACCCGGCCACGACCGCGAGGTTCACCCAGGGCACCAAGGCCACCTGGCAGGGCGACGTCGTGACCGCGTTCTCCTCGCGTGGTCCCGGCGCCGACTTCCTCAAACCCGACGTCACCGCGCCCGGCCTGCAGATCCTCGCGGGAGGCACTCCGGTTCCCGACGAACTGACCATCGGGCCGCCCGGGAACCTCTACCAGGCGATCGCCGGCACCTCCATGTCCGCGCCGGAGGTGGCGGGCGCGGCGGCCCTGCTGTTCGCGCTGCATCCGGCCTGGACGCCGGGGCAGGTCAAGTCCGCGCTGCAGACCACGGCCAAGACCTCGGTCGTCAAGACCGACCGGACGACCAAGGCCGACCCGTTCGATGTGGGCGGCGGCCGGATCGACCTCACCAAGGCCGGTGACCCCGGCCTGACCATCGATGAGACCGCGACGAACTACGCGGCCTCGGCGGCCTCTCCCGACCTGCGGCTCGATCTCAACCTGCCGTCCGTGAACGCCCCGACCATGCCGGGCCTGATCAGCGCGACCCGGACGGTCAAGAACGTCACCGGCGGACGGCTGACCTTCTCGACGGCCACCTCCGCGCCCAGCGGCGCGAACATCACCGTGGTACCCCCGATTGTCACGGTCGCGGCCGGGAAGTCCGCGAAGATCACTATCGTCATCAGCGCCCCGGACGCGGCCATCGGCCAGTACTTCGGGGAAGTCCGGCTCACCCAGCTCGGCGGGTCCCGCAAACTGCACCTGCCGGTGGCCTACTACCGCCGGCAGGGCGCCGTCGGCGTGAACCAGACCTGTACGCCGGCCGCCATCCCGCTGAACACCGGGCAGTCGACCTGCACGGTAAACATCCAGAACAACGCCCTCGCCCCGACCTCGGTGACGGCGGCGACCAACCTCGCCCCCGCGCTCCAGCTCACGTCGGTGACCGGGGCGACCAAGATCGGGTCGCAGAACGTGCTGGCCAAGGCCGACCTGCAGCGCAGGGAGCCCGACAAGCCGGGCATCGCACCCGGCGCGAGCCCCGCGGGCTACCTGCCGCTGGACCTCTTCGGGGCCGTTGCGACACCGATCGGCGACGAGCAGGCCATCAACCTGACCACCGCGCCTTACGTGTTCGCCGGGAAGACCTACACCCGGCTCGGCGTGACCTCCAACGGTTACACCGTCGCGGGCGGCGCCGAGCAGGCGGACGTGAACCCGGTACCGCAGACGCTGCCCAACCCGGCGCGGCCGAACGCGGTACTGGCCCCGTTCTGGACCGACCTCGACGGGACCGGCGCACCGGGCGTCCTCACCGCCAGCCTCACCGACGGCGTCCACTCCTGGATCGTCGTGGAGTGGCGGGAGAACCTCTACGGCTCGACCAGCAGCCGGGTCTTCCAGCAGTGGATCGGCACGAACGGCGCCGAGGACATCAGCTTCGCCTACGACCCGGACAACCTGCCCGCCGCTCCCCCGGCATCCTTCGGCCTGACCGTGGGCGTGGAGAACGACGAGGGCAACAGCGGCGACCAGATCTCCGGACTTCCCACCGAGGACCTGGTCGTGACCAGCACCCCCGGTGCTCCCGGCGGGTCGCTGACCTACAGCTTCGTGCTGAAGGGAGTCCGTACCGGCACCGGCAACGTGACCACGGTGTTCTCCACACCGCTCGTCCCGGGACTCACGACCGAGGTCGACCCCGTCACCGTCCAGTAGTCCAGCAGAACAAGGTTCGGCGCGGGGCCCGGCTCAGGCCGGGCCCCGTCCCGTGTCCGGATGCTCCAGGCGGTCCGGGACGACCGACACGACCCCGTCGATCGCCGCGATCCCGCTCACCGCCCCGGCCGCGGCGAGGACCACGACGAGCCCGGCGCGCACCTCCCTGAGCAGCACCGCGTCCCCGGCCAGCTGCGCGCCCAGCTCGGCCGCCGAGACCGAGATCCGCACGAGGTAGGGTCTGCGCTCCGCCATGGCACATCCGTGCCCGGCTGGGCCCTGCGCTACTCCCTCTTTCGGTGTGCCCAGGAATAGGCGGCAGGCGGTCGCGGCTTGGATCTGACATGACCAGATCTGACATGACCACCCCACCGTTCGACCCGCACGCGCTGCTCGCGGAGAGCCGGCTCGGCGTCCTCGCGACGATCAAGTCTGACGGGCTCCCGCAGCTCTCGCCCGTCATGCCGTTCTACGACCAGGATGCCGATGTCCTGTACGTGTCGATGACCGAAGGACGGGCCAAGACAGCGAACCTGCGCCGCGACCCGCGAGCGGCCCTGGAGGTCACCGGTCCCGACGGGCGGAGCTGGGCGACCGCCGAGGGCGCGGTGACGCTCACCGGGCCGGCAACCGACCCGAACGGCCCAGAGGTCGAGGCGCTGGTGCGCTACTTCCGCCTCGCCGCCGGCGAGCACCCGGACTGGGCGGAGTACCGGTCGGTGATGGTGTCCGACCGCAGGGTGCT
>JBDSTJ010000327.1:0-5048 GCA_039928335.1 Streptosporangiaceae bacterium
TCGGGGGCGTCGTTGCGGGTCGACATCGCGCGCATCGCGCCGAACGCCGCCACCTGGAGGGGGTGGATGCACGCCTCGGTGCCGCCCACGATGACCACGTCCGCCCGGTCGTTGCGGATCATCTCGATGCCATAGCCGACCGCCTCGGCGCTGGAGGCACACGCACTGGCCAGGGCGTGGTTTCCGGCGGTGGCATTGAACCTGCGACCGACCTGGACGGCCGCGCTGTTGGGAACCTGCCTCGGGAAGGTGAAGGGAGACACGCACTCCCAGCCGTTGTCCAGGAAGTTCCGGTAGCTCTCGAGGCCGCTCAGCAGCCCGCCGATGCCCGAGGACACGACCACTCCGAGCCGGTCGGGGTCGACGCGCACGCCGTCCTCGGTGTCGTAGCCGTAGCCCGCGTCCCGCATCGCCTCGGCCGCCGCGACCAGGGCGAACTGCTGGCTGCGGTCCAGCCGGCTCAGCTGGGTCTGCGACAGCAGGCCGGTGCCGGAGGGCTCCACCGCGGCCTGGCCCGCGAACCGCACCGGCAGGTCCTCGACGTCGTCCCAGTTCAGCGCGCTCACACCGGACCGACCGGCCAGCAGGCCGTCCCAGGTCGTGGCGACGTCACCACCCAGCGGAGTGGTCGCACCCAGCCCGGTCACCACCACACGTGTCTTGTTCACGGGTCCTGCCTCCTCTAGCACGGGAGAGTCGGTCCTCACCCTGCATCGCGGCGGCGGGAGCTGAGTAGGCAGATGCGAATGGACTTGGGCCCACCTGATTGGCGAAAGCGCAAACCCGGCCCGGGCCGGCCTGGGTGCTCCTGGCTGGGAGTGGCCCAGCGGGACGGGCAGCCACCTGAACAGGCCGTGCCGCTGCTGCTCTTGCAGGAACCGCCGCATCACCGACGATGCCTGCGCCGAGCAGGGTCACGCCGGCCGGATCCAAGCCCTTCGGCTCCCCGTCTGTCGCTTCACTTGTTCTGCGGCATGCTCCCTCCCCGCGCGAGGGGCGGTCAACGCGGTGGCTGCCCGGTCCTGAACCGGGCGGCGAAATTCTCGGGGTCGGCCAGGGTGACGGTCAGGGAACCGTTCCTCCGGGGGCCGAAGCCCCGGACGGGCTCGCGGAAGGTCAGGCACACGCCCCGGGTGCCGGAACCGAAGGTGAGGCCGGTGTTGGTAAGGGCGAGCCTGACCCCGAGGGCCTTGACCGGGAGGTAGGGCCCGGTCACCTCCACCGAGCGGATGTTGCTCAGCGGGGTGCTCAGGCCCCAGCGCCCGAACTTCACCGACAGCACGTCCTCGTCGACGGTCACGTGGCTGTTGCCCGGGTTGATGCCGAACAGGCCGAGGAAGCGGCGAAAGCGGGGATCGAAGTCGAATGCGTAGGTTTCGATCATGAGCCGTCCCGGAAGGGCGCGGTCATATCCTCGCAGGAGTCCCACAGGTGACGGCGGTCCGCTGTGGACTCCTGGGTCCGCGCCAGGTAGTGGGTGGGCCGCTGCCGCCGGTCGTGCCAGAGCTTCCCCGAGCTGCGGGCGGGCTCGTCGGCGGCGCACAGCCACACGATGGTGTCGGCGCCCTCCTCGGGGGTGCGGATCAACGGCCGGACGATCTTGCTGAACGTCGGCAGTGACTTCTGGATGCCCGGAGTGGCGGCCCAGCCCGGGTGCATGCTGTGGACCACGGTCCTGGGGGCGGGCAGGACCCGGGCCCATTCCTCGGCCAGGACGACCTGCATGCGCTTGGTCCGCGCGTAGGCGTTGGAGCCCTTGTATTCTCCGCGCTCGTACTCCAGGTCGTGGGGCAGCTTCTGGGAGTACATGCCTCCGGACGTCACCCAGATGATCCGGCTGACGTCCGGAAGCAGATGCGTGAGCAGGTGCGGCCCGAGCACATGGGTGGCGAAAGCCGTCTCGTGGCCCTGCGGGGTCGTCGTCCGCTCGGTGGGGAACACGCCCGCGCTGTGCACGACCAGGTCCGGTCCACCGGTTGCGGGCTCGAGGAGGCGCGCGGCGGTGGCCGCGACGGCGGCGAGATCGCTCATGTCGCAGATCACCAGGTCCAGCTCGGCGCCCGGCACCCGTCCGGCGATCTCCCGGAGTGCGGCCTCTCCGCGTTGCTGGTTGCGGACGAGGAGTTGGACGCGGGCTCCCAGGCCCGCCAGGCCCGCCACGCTCGCCTTGCCGAGGCCGGAGTTGGCCCCGGTCACCAGCGCGGTCCTACCGGCCAGCGCTTTCGCCGGAAGCGGCTCCCAGCTGCGGCGGCGCACCTCGTACCCGATGCGGGTGTAACCGAGGACGACGGTGCGGTCCAGGACGGTGTCCAGTGCGCTCGGCAGCATGCGCGCTCCTATCGGTTGCGTCGGACGATGTCGGCGTTGAGGGCGGTGGCGAAGACGGTCCACCCGGCGTAGGGCAGGAGCAGGAGCCCCGCCCGCCGGTCGGCCTTCCAGACCTGCCGGACGAGCGCGGCGTTGGACACGTTGAGGACCATGATCTCGGCCAGCGCAGCCTTGGGGGACTTGGCGGCGAAGAACAGCGCCGTCCAGCCCGCGTTGAGCCCGAGATTGACCCCGAGGGCCAGGCCGATGGACCTTCGGTCGGGCCTGGTGGCCTGGTCCATGGCGCGCCCGCCGGCGTAGGCGATCATGGCGTACAGCGGGGTCCACACGATGCCGTACGCCGGGCCCGGCGGCTGCCAGGGCGGCTTGCTGAGCCGGCGGTACCAGGGGGAGTCCGGGTCGGTGGCCAGCACGCCGACCCCGGCGGCGGCGGTGACCGCGAGCGAGGTTTTGACCAGGGTTCTCGTCGTCGTCGTCCTCATGATCGGCTCCCTACCCGTAATTCGCGGCACTAGGCGACAGGTCGGCGAGGTCGACGACGCCCGCCAGCGACTCGACGGTCGGGCAGAAGGCGATGAGGCCTCCCGCGAGGGTCACCTCCAGGGCGGCCGCTGCGGACCGCACGCCTTCGAACCGCGCCCACACCCCGTACGACCCGGTCAGGGGCACGGATCTGACCCGGATACCGCCCGGTCCCGTCAACGTCGTGATCTTGTCCACGCCTCAACGTATGCACCAGCAGGGCAAGAAGAGGCCATCGGGAGACCAGTCCGAAGTGAGGAGTTTCGGGCTTTTGCCCATTTAAGGGAATAGGGTACGGCCGAGCTTCTTGCCGTGATGTTGACCGTTCAATGAATGTAATGCGGGCATTAGCGGGGTCTGCGTTGGTTTGGGGCGACCTAACTTGGTCTGAGTCCTTGGAAATGATGGGGTCGGAGTCGAGATCAAGTGGAGGTTCCCATGGGAGTGGCACCCATGACCGACAAGGTCGCAAGACTCGCCGTTGGCGGTCTGATGGTGTGGCCTGCTGTGATCATGACAGGATTGGCGGGCAGGTCGCTGCTGAGCGGCCGGCCCCTGTCCCACCTCACCTCGGGCCGGACCGTCGACCCGCCGAACCTGCCGATGGGACTGCTCATCGCGGTCGGCCTGGCCTCGTCGGTGCTCCTGCTCGCGGCCGCGGTCTCCGCGGTCTGGTCGATCCGGGACCGTTCGGCCTGGCTGTGGGTCAGCCGGGTCGCCGTCGTAGGTTACGTCCTGGGGGCGACGTCGGGCCTGTGCTGCTACTTCCTGGTCGGTGCTACGACAGGTGTCGCCGACAAGGGCATGGAGCTGTTCGTCCACTACCAGGTCTCCGCCGTCCTGGTCGCGTTGATCTCCCTGGGCATCCGGCGGCTGAACCTCTCTGCGGCGTCCGGGCGGCCGGTGTCGATCGACCGGCGCCTGCCGAGGGGATCCGCCGAGACCGGCCTTGTGGCCGGTGCCACTCCGACCAAGGACCTCCAGTTCCTTGAGGAGGGAGATCTGGCCAGGACCTGACCCATCTCCGGGCACGGCGTCGCGCAGGCCTTCCTGTGCGGTGCTGCGCTGCTGTTCGGGGGCCACCCGGCATCCGGCACGATGGAGGGATGACGGTGCTCAAGAAGCTGGCAGGGCTCGTCGAGGACGGGGGAGTGGTCATCCTGAGCGGTGCCGGGCTGTCCACCGAGTCGGGCATTCCCGACTACCGGGGGGCGACCGGGCGCAGCCGGCGCACCGAGCCGATGACGTACCAGGCATTCGTGGGTGGCGCTGCCGCGCGCCGCAGATACTGGGCGCGCAGTCACCTGGGCTGGCGGCACCTCGCGCGGGCTGTGCCCAATGACGGCCATCTGGCGGTGTCGGCACTGCAACGGCTGGGGCTGCTCGACGGGATCATCACCCAGAACGTGGACGGCCTACACCAGGCGGCGGGAACCGGTCAGGTGATCGAACTGCACGGCGGCCTCGACCGGGTGCGGTGCCTGTCCTGCGGCGAACGTTCCCGGCGTGGCCTGCTCGACGCAAGGCTGCGGGCGGCCAACCCGGGTTGGGACGCGGCGGCGGGCGCGGTCAACCCCGACGGTGACGTGGACCTCACCGACGCGCAGGTCGCCGGGTTCCAGGTCGTCGACTGCGTGGACTGCGGCGGGCTACTCAAACCAGACGTGATCTTCTTCGGGGAGAACGTCCCCGCGCCCCGGGTGCGGGAGTGCTTCGCCCTCACCGAGAAGGCCGGCACCCTGCTCGTCCTGGGCTCCTCGCTGACCGTGATGTCCGGCTACCGTTTCGTCCGGCACGCGGCCGCCCGCGAGATCCCCGTCGCGATCGTCAACCAGGGTCCGACTCGCGGCGACGACCAGGCGTTCCTTGTCCTCGACGCCCCGCTGGGCGCGTCCCTCACGGCCCTCCTCGCCATGATGAGAAGGGAATGAGTTTCACGTCCTGAACCCTGAACCACGTGTGCACGCCGCGCAGCTGGGGATCAAGGGGCCATGATGCCCAGCCGAGAGCAGCCCGCGTCCCCATGGTGGCGCCGGCGTTGGCTGCGGGCGGTGCTGGTGCTGGTCGGCCTGTTCGCGGTCGTCAGGTTCGTGCTGCTCCCCGAACTGTCGGGATCGGCGGACACGATGAGCCTCATCGCCGAGGTGCCCGTTCCGTTCCTGGTCGCCGCCATCGCGCTGGAAGCGGCGGCGCTGGTG
>JBDSTJ010000328.1:0-5730 GCA_039928335.1 Streptosporangiaceae bacterium
CGCGCGGTGGCGGGACCAGACGGCGGGCGGGCAGATGATGTTGGCGGTGCCGGTCTCGTCCTCGAGGCTCAGGAAGACGATGCCGCCCGCGGTCGGCGGGCGCTGGCGGTGGGTGACCAGGCCGGCGACGACGATGTTGGATTCGGGGCGGGTGTGCGCAAGGCGGTCGGCGGGGACCGCGCCGTAGTCCTCCAGGAGGGGGCGGACGTGGACCATGGGATGGACCGAGGAGATGCCGGTGGACCACAGGTCGGCCAGGGTCTCCTCGATCATCTGCATGGCGGGGAGCGCCGGGGCGTCGACGCCGGGGGCGGTGCCGGGAAGGTGGCCGGGGCGGGTGCCGGCCAGGGCTCCGGCCGACCAGATGGCCTCGCGGCGGGTCAGGCCGAACCCGTCGAACGCACCGGCGGTGGCGAGGGCCTCGAAGGCGGCGGCCGACAGGGGAACCCGCAGGGCCAGGTCCTCCATGGAGGCGTACGGCCGGCCGGCCTCGATCAGGTCCAGGGTCGCCGAGCCCACGTCCCGGACCGAGGCGAGACCCAGGCGGATCACAGGTTGGGGGGTGCCGGGTCCGTGCGCGTGGCCGCGGGTCGGCGGGACGCTCTGCGCCAGTGTCGGCAGCGTGGACGAGGCGTTGATGTCGATGCCCCGCACGGTCACGCCGTGCCGGCGGGCGTCGGCGAGCAGCGACTGGGGACTGTAGAAGCCCATCGGCTGGTTGCGGAGCAGTGCGGCGGTGAACGCGGCCGGGAAGTGGCGCTTCAGCCAGCAGCTCGCGTAGACCAGGTGCGCGAACGACTGGGCGTGCGACTCGGGGAAGCCGAAGCTCGCGAAACCGAGGATCTTCTCATAGGTCTCCCCCGCCACGTCCGGCGGGATGCCGTGGGCGGCCATGCCGTCCAGCAGGCGGGCGCGCAGCCGTTCGATCCGCTCGGGGGCTCGCTTGGAGCTCATGGCCTGGCGCAGGGCGTCGGCCTCCTGCGGGGTGAAACCCGCGCAGTCGACGGCGAGCTGCATCATCTGCTCCTGGAACAGCGGGACGCCCAGGGTCCGGCCGAGCGCCTTCTTCATCGTCGGGTGCGGGATCAGCGTGGGCTCGTCGCCCTTGCGGCGGCGCAGGTAGGGGTGCACGGACCCGCCCTGGATCGGGCCCGGCCGGATCAGCGCCACCTCGATGACCAGGTCGTAGAAGTTGCGCGGTCGCAGCCGGGGCAGGGTCGACATCTGGGCCCGGGACTCGATCTGGAACACCCCGACGGTGTCGGCGTCGCAGATCATGTCGTACACGTCCGCGTCGTCGGGCGGGATGGAGAACAGGTCGTAGGTCTGCCCGTGGTGTGCGGTGACCAGGCGGAAGCAGTCGGCCAGCGCCGACAGCATGCCGAGGCCGAGCAGGTCGAACTTGACCAGCCCGGCCGAGGCGCAGTCGTCCTTGTCCCACTGCAGGACGCTCCGGTCGGCTTTGCGCGCCCATTCGATCGGGCACACCTCGCCGACCGGCCGGTCGCAGATGACCATCCCGCCGGAGTGGATGCCCAGGTGCCGGGGCAGCCGTTTCATCCGGTCGGCCAGCTCGGTGACGGCTGCGGGGATCTCGCCGAGGTTCACCGGGTCGCGCCAGTCGATCTGCTTGGACCAGGCGTCCTGCTGGCCCGGGGAGTAGCCGAGGGCCCGCGCGGCGTCGCGCATCGCCATCTTGGGCCGGTAGGAGATGACGTTGGCGACCTGCGCGGTGCACTGCCGGCCGTACTTCCGGTAGACGTACTGGATGACCTCTTCACGCCGTTTGTGCTCGATGTCGAGGTCGATGTCGGGCGGACCGTCCCGGCCGGGCGACAGGAACCGTTCGAACAGCAGCTTGTGGTGGACGGCGTCCACACCGGTGATCCCGAGCGCGTAGCAGGCGGCCGAGTTGGCGGCCGAGCCCCGGCCCTGGCAGAGGATGCCGCTGTCCTCGCAGAACGCCACGATGTCGTGCACGATCAGGAAGTAGCCGGGGAAGCCCAGCCCGATGATCACCTGGAGTTCGCGTTCGATCTGGTCGTAGGCGCCGGGGGTCCGCTCGCTCTCTCGCGGCCCGTAGCGCCGCAGCGCGCCCGCGTAGGTGAGGTGCCGCAGCCAGGAGGCCTCGTCATGGCCCGCCGGCACCTCCCAGGCGGGGAGCTGGGGCGGGTCGGCCTTGAAGTCGAACCAGCAGGCCTCGGCCAGCGCGACCGTCGCTGCCCGCACCCCCGGGTAGCGTGCCAGCCGGCCGGTCATCTCCTCCCCCGACCGAAGGTGCGCGGTCCCGGTGGCGGGCAGCCAGCCCTCCATCTGGTCGAGGGCGCGGCGGGACCTGACCGCGGCGAGGGCCTGGGCGAGCCGCGCGTCCTCGCCGGGCGTCGCATAGTGCACGTTGTTGGAGGCGACGACCGTGACGCCCAGACCACGCGCCAGGGCGTACAGCTCGTCGTTGCGCAGATCGTCACCCGGCTGGTCGTGGTCGATGAGCTCGGCGAACACGTTCTCCCGGCCGAACCGTTCCACGAGGTCGGCCAGCCCGTACCCCGGCAGGCTCAGCGGCCCCTTGCGGCACCCGGTGAGGATCGCCCAGTGCCCGTCGCCGTGCCAGCGGCTCAGTTTGTCCAGGTCGTAGACCGGCCTGCCCTTCTCGCCCCCGTCGAGCTGCGCCTCGGTGAGCGCGCCGCACAGCCGGCGGTATCCCTCCGCGCCGCGCGCGAGAACGAGCAGATGCCAGCCGTCCGGGTCGGGTTCACCGGTCTGCGGCTTCAGCAGCCCCATGCTGAGCTCCGCGCCGAACACGGTCCTGATCCCGGCCGCGCGGGCGGCGTCGGCGAACTGGACCGCCCCGTACATCCCGTCGTGGTCGGTGATCGCGACGTATCCGACGCCGAGCCTGGCCGCCTCGTTCGCGAGCCTGGCCGGCTCGCTGGCCCCGTCGAGGAAGCTGAACGAGGAGTGACAGTGCAGTTCCGCCCAGGCCGGGCCGGCCGCCGGCCGGGGCGGGTCATCGGTAGGGGCCGGGGCCTGGTCCCGGTGCGGTGCCGGCCCGCCACCCCAGGAGGCCAGCCGTGCGAACTCCTTCCACGGCACCGGCGGGTTGTTCCAGCCCATCAGTCATACACCGCCTCGACCGACCACCGGCCGGCCTCGATCGCCACCAGGTAGGCCCCGTCGGGGGTGGTGAGCTGGAACCGGGCCCGGCGGCGGGCCTGCCCGGGGTCCCACCAGCGTTCGGTGCACGGCCACGGCCCGGTCCACGAGGTCACCGCGAGGCGAGGGCCACGCGGCAGGTCGAGGTAGGCGGGTGCGGCGGTGACGGCGCAGCGCGCCGAGACCATGACCGGGTCGCCGGACCCGTCGAGGACCGCAGCGGGCACCGGCAGGGCCGGCACCACGGCGGGGGCCGGTTCGGGGAGCCGGCCGGGCCACGGGCCGTCGCCGCGTTCGGTGAGCGGCAGGTCGCCGACGGGAACGCGCAGCACCTGCTCGCCGGGGCCGCGGCCGCCGACGATGACGGGGCGGGTGACCGACCGGTGGCCGAGGATCGCCTGGATCCGGTCGGCGGCGCGGGCGACCTGCTCGGGCAGCGCCCCGCGGTCGCCCCGGCTGCCGGGGCCCCACAGCGCCTGCTGGCTTCCGGTGTCGGGGACGACCTGGTCGGGGGTGAGTACCAGGGCGCTGACCCCGCCCCAGACCGCGCTCTGCGCGCCGGGCGCCGGCTGCCGGCCCGACAGCTGCCAGCGGACCCGTTCGGCGACGGCGAGCGATGACAGCAGGCCGTCGTGCCGCCACAGCCGCTCGGAGATCGTGCCGTCCTGGAACTCGACCTCGACCGCGAGCCGCACACAGGTGAGCCCCTCCTGGGCGAGCCCGTCGTGCAGCCGGTCCGCGAGAGCCTTGGCGGCGAAGACGACCTGGTCGGACCGGGCTGCGGGCTCGTCGAACACCTGCTGCGCCGAGAGGTCGTGCGGGGCGGCGCGCGGGGCGACCGGACGCGGTTCCCGGCCGTGGGACAGCCGGTGGGCCAGTACCCCCTCGGCCCCGAACCTGGCCAGCACGTCGGGGGCCGGCAGTGCGGCGAACTCCCCGAGCGACCTGATGCCCAGCCGTAGCAGCAGGTCGGCCAGCTCCGGCCGGTCGAGCACCGCCAGCGGGAACGGCGCGAGGAACTCCGCAGACCCGGCCACCGGGACGATCACGCCGCAGGTACTGTGCGCGCGGGCGGCGAGCTCCGCGGTGAACAGGCCGTCGGCGACGCCCACCCCGCAGTCGTGCCCCGCCTCGACGACCGCGTCCTGGACCAGCATCCGCAGCGCCTCCTCCCCGCCGTAGAACCGGGCGGGCCCCCGCGCGGGGATGGCGCACACTCCGGGGCGGAGCACCTCGACCCGGGGCGTCAGCGCGGCCACGGCCGCCGCGACCGTCTCGAACAAGCGGCCTTCCGCGTCCGGGTCGCGGTCCGTCAGGACCAGCTCGGGGCAGTGCCGCTGGGCGTCGCGCTGCCGCTGCCCGCGCCTGACCCCGGCCGCCCTCGCCGCGGCCGTGCACGCCGCGATCCGCTGCCGTTCCAGCACCGCCCCGGGCACCGCCGCCTCGATCCCGACCGCCGTCAACGGCCAGTCCGGGCACCACACCACCAGGACCCTGCTCACGCGACCACCTCGAGGCGGCGGGGTGGTTCCTCGGCGGAGGTGACGCGGCCGTCCGGGCCGGGGAGCCACATCCAGGCGGCACGGCCCTGGCCGGCCGCACCACGGCCCGCGGTGACGACCCTGACCCGGCGGCCGGACAGGTGGCCGTGGCCGTCTCCCAGGCCGTCCCAGCCGGCCGTGTCGGCGCGCAGGCGCAGCTGGGCGCCCTCCCAGTCGCCCCGGACGGCCAGGACGCAGCCGTTCTTGCGGGCCGTCGCGACCAGCCGGCGGGCCAGGGTCGGCGAGGGGCGTTCCGGCAGGCACACCAGGATCAGCCGGACGGCCTCGGTCAGCGCCGCGACCACGTCGGCCCAGCGTGGGCCCGGCTCGTCGACCAGCAGGAGCCGGGCCGGGTCCGCGCCCATGCCCCGGGCGGCCAGGACGCCGAGTTCGGGGATGCCGACGGCGGCGCACCAGCCGCCGTCCTGGGCGGCCCCGGCGAGCAGAGCCAGGCCCAGCGAGGCCGGGCCCTCCACGCAGACGACCATGCCGGGGCGGAGCGCGGGGATCAGGGTGCGCAGCGCCGGGAGCACCGGCACCAGGTCCTCCCCGGCCGCCGGGGCCGGCCGAGCCTGCAGTTCACTCAGGGCACCCACAGCCCCCAATATCGAACATGATTTCGATAGTGTCAACTCGGTAGCGTCTGCTGGAATCCGCCTTTTAGCAGGGTACGGTCACCTTCGTGACCACTGTGACCCCTCTCGAACCGCATGATCCAGCCACCGTGGGACCGTATGAGCTGAAAGGCCGAATCGGTGCCGGCGGCATGGGCGCGGTCTACCTCGGGCGCTCCCCCGACGGCCGCGACGTGGCCGTCAAGGTCATCCGCCCCGAGCTCGCCAGCGACCTGCAGTTCCTCGCCCGGTTCCAGGGCGAGGTGGCCAACGCCGAGCGGGTCGCCTCGTTCGCCACCGCCCAGGTCCTGGACCACGGGGTCCGCGACGGGCGCGCCTACATGGTCACCGAGTACATCGACGGGACCTCGCTCGGGGACTACCTCCTCACCCGGGGCGCGCTGTCGGCCGGGATGCTGCAC
>JBDSTJ010000329.1:0-4714 GCA_039928335.1 Streptosporangiaceae bacterium
GGACGTGCGGGCGGTCACCCGTGAGGGAGACCTGCTCGGGGCGCACTGGGCGCGCGGGGGAGGGGCCGCCGGCCAGGGCCTGCTTCAGGTCCGGGCGACCCTCGACGCGGCCGTCGCCGCACTCGACGAGGCCAGGGCCAGAGCAGAGCAGACCGCCGAGGCCCTCGACGGGGCCGGCGACGCCGAGACCGAGGCTCAGACCGGGCTGGACGCAGCCCAGGTCACGGCCGCCCACGCACAGTCCGGAGTCGGCCAGGCACAGGCTGAGCTGGACCGGGTCCGGGCCCGGCTGCGGGAGGCCGACGCGGCCGCCGCCCAGGAGGCCAAGCACGAGGCCCGGCTGCAGGCCGCCGCCGCGGCCGCCCGGCAGGAGGCCGAACGGCTGGGCCGTGCGGTGCTGACCGGGCAGGACCACCGGGGCAGGGACGCCGAGGGCCTGGCCGCGCTGGAGGAGCGCTTCGCCGTGGCCGACGTCGAACCGGCCGAGGAGGAGTTCGACACCGAGATCCGCGACGAGCTCCACGACCGGGTGCAGGAACTGCGCACCCTGGAGATGGAGGCGCGGCTCGCCGTCCGCACCGCCGAGGAGCGGGTCAGGGCCATCACCGGCCGGGCCGACGCGCTGGAGCAGCAGGCCGCGCGGGAACGCCGCGACCGCGCCCAGGCCGTGGAGCGCCGCCGCCGCCGGGAACGGCAGGCCCGGGTCGCCAAGGCCGTCGTGCACGGCTGCCGGGTCGCCCTGCACCGGATTGAGGACTCGCTGGTCGTGGCCGTCGCCGAGCGTGCGGCCACCGAGGCCGCCAGGGCCGCCCGCGACGAGGAACTCAAGATCGTGCGGACCCGGGTCCGGGAGTTCGGCACCCAGCTGGAGCGGCTGGTCAACGTCGTGCACGGCAGTGAGGTCGCCCGAGCCGAGCAGCGCCTGCGGCTGGAGCAGTTGGAGACCAGGGCCCTGGAGGAGTACGGGATGGAGGTCGAGGGGCTGATCGGCGAGTACGGCCCCGACCAGCCCGTCCCGGCCGCCGACCCCGAGGACATGCCCGAGCCCTATGACCGGGCCGTGCAGGAGAAGCGGGCCAGGGCCGCCGACAAGCAGATGACGCTGCTCGGCAAGGTCAACCCGCTCGCGCTGGAGGAGTTCGCGGCGCTGGAGGAACGGCACGCCTTCCTCACCTCGCAGCTGGAGGACCTCAAGAAGACCCGCAAGGACCTGTTCGAGATCGTCAAGGACGTCGACCAGCGGGTCCAGGAGGTGTTCTCGGCGGCCTACGCTGACACCGCCGAACACTTCGAGGGGATCTTCGGCCGGCTCTTCCCCGGCGGGGAGGGCTCGCTGTCGCTCACCGAGCCCGAGGACATGCTCGCCACCGGCATCGAGGTCTCGGCCCGGCCGCCCGGCAAGAAGGTCAAGCGGCTGTCGCTGCTGTCGGGCGGGGAGCGCTCGCTGGTGGCGATCGCCTTCCTGGTCGCGGTGTTCAAGGCCCGCCCGTCGCCGTTCTACGTGCTGGACGAGGTCGAGGCCGCGCTGGACGACACCAACACCCAGCGGCTCATCGGTGTCTTCGAGGAGCTCCGCGAGTCCTCGCAGCTGATCGTCATCACCCACCAGAAGCGGACCATGGAGGGCGCGGACGCCCTCTACGGCGTCAGCATGCGCGGTGACGGGGTGAGCCAGGTGATCAGCCAGCGGCTCCGGGAGCCCGAACCGGCCTGATCGACCCCGCCTTGGCCCCGGGGAAATGTCTGTGATTACGTGGAGTAAAACGTATGTCACAGATCGGGGGATTCCAGTGACCAGTCCCACTATGGAGCCGGGTGGTGCCACCGCCACTCCGGCGAGCACGGCCGGTCCCAACGCCGGTCCCAACGCCGGTCCCAACGCCGGCACCGAGGGCATGGCCGCACCGCAGGCCGCCGACTTCGCGCTGCCTGCTCCGGACCTGACCGACAAGGCGGCCAAGGGCGCGTCGATCGCGTCCGTGGCCCTGGTGATCAGCACCCTGATGCCGTGGGTCACCGTGACGTTCTTCAACTCCGCCACCCTGGCCGGCGTCCGCCTGGCCGAAGGCAGGATCACCATGGTCCTGGCCTTCCTGGCCGCGGTCTGTGCGCTGACGGCGCTCGTCATGGACACGAACCGGCGCACCCTGCTGCTGGGCTCGGCGGTCTTGGGTGCCCTGTCGCTGATCGCCACGATCGTGTTCGCGTTCCGCTTCCACGACGCCTTCTCCATCCCGGTGGCCCTGGGCGGACAGGAGGCCACCGCGCTGGTCGACGCCGGAATCGGCCTCGACGTCGGCTGGTACCTGGCGATCGCCTCGTCCCTGGCGTTGATCGCCATCGCCGCGTTCGGCTATCTCCGGGGCAGGCCCAGGACCGCGGTTCCCCACCTGACCTGGGTGGATCCGCAGCCCTAGGATTCCAGGCGTAGCCTTGACCGCTCCCGGGACTCCCTGAGCACCGGGAGCGGGGATCACTTTCTGGGCATGGGCGTCTGCGAGACTGGGGTTGTTATGGAATTTCTCATTATCGGTATCGCCCTGCTGGTCCTGTCCGTCCTCGGCGGCACCATCGCGTTCATGCGATCGCGTTCCGGTTCGGGGACCCTGGAGGCGCCGCCGGAACCTCCCCAGATCCGGACGCCCGGGACGACCGTCACCGACGACGGTCCGGTCGCGCCGCCCGAGGCCAAGCCCGAGTCGCGGCCGGCGGCACCCGAGATCGAGCTGCCGCCACCGTCCGCGGGGCGGCTGCAGCGGCTGCGGGCCAGGCTGGCCCGGTCGCAGAACAGCTTCGGGCAGAACCTGCTCAACCTGTTGTCGCGCGATGTCCTCCACGACGACGACTGGGACGAACTCGAAGACATCCTGATCACCGCGGATGTGGGCGTCACGCCGTCCCGGCAGATCGTCGACGAGCTCCGCACCCAGGTCAAGATCCTCGGCTCGCAGACTCCCGAGCAGGTCCGGGCGATGCTCAAGGCCCAGCTGGTGGCCCAGATCGGCCCCGACCTCGAACGCGGCCTGCACACCGCGCGCAAGGAGGGCGGCAAGCCGGCCGTCCTGATGGTCGTCGGCGTCAACGGCACCGGCAAGACCACCACGACCGGCAAGCTGGCCCGATCCCTGGTGGGCGACGGCCACACGGTCCTGCTGGGCGCGGCTGACACCTTCCGTGCCGCCGCCGCCGAGCAGCTGACCACCTGGGGCTCCCGGGTGGGCGCGGAGGTCGTCCGGGGCGAGGAGGGCTCCGACCCCGCCAGTGTCGCGTTCGAGGCGGTCAAGGCGGGCATCGAGCGCGGCGTGGACACCGTCATCATCGACACCGCCGGCCGGCTGCACACCAAGACCGGCCTGATGGACGAGCTCGGCAAGGTCAAGCGGGTGATCGAGAAGCAGGCCGTGGTCGACGAGGTGATCCTGGTCCTGGACGCCACCACCGGCCAGAACGGCCTCACCCAGGCCCGGGTGTTCGCGGAGGTCGTCAACATCACCGGCATCGCCCTGACGAAACTCGACGGCACCGCCAAGGGCGGCATCGTCATCTCGGTGCAGCGCGAGCTCGGAGTCCCGGTCAAGCTCGTCGGTCTCGGTGAGGGCCCCGACGACCTCGCGCCCTTCGAGCCCGAGGCCTTCGTCGACGCCATCCTGGGCTGACACGTGAGCGGAATCACGGCGTTTCCGGGTGTTCCGGGCGGACGAACGGGAACTTCCGCGCGCCTTCGGTCACCTGGACTCCGTTGGAACGGTGCGAGCGCGGAAACACTTCGGAAACAGGCGGCGGGGATGTTTCACATACCGGAAACATCTCTGCCGTTCTGGTGAAACCGCCGAGCCGCAGTCTTCAGGCGACGAAGTACCGCCGCCAAAGGAGGGCGCTCTCCACATGATCGATACTGGAACAACTGCTTGGATGCTGGCGGCCACCGCCATGGTCCTGCTGATGACGCCTGGACTGGCGTTCTTCTACGGGGGCATGACCAGGTCCAAGAGCGTCCTGAACATGATGATGATGTCGATGGTCAGCATCGTCTCGGTCTCGATGCTCTGGGTCCTGTTCGGTTTCTCGCTGGCCTTCGACCCCGCGGGCAACTCGACCGTGAACAAGTTCGTCGGCGGGCTTGACTGGGTCGGGCTGAAGGACGTCTTCGGCGCCGTCTACACCGGCCTGATCGCGGACAAGGAAGGCGACGCCTCGACGATCGCCGACAACTTCCCGATGCTGGTCTTCTCGGCCTTCCAGCTGACCTTCGCCATCATCACCGTCGCCCTGATCTCGGGTGCCATCGCCGACCGCGCCAAGTTCGGCGCGTGGGTGACCTTCACCGTGGCCTGGGCGACGCTGGTCTACTTCCCGGTCGCGCACTGGGTCTGGGGTGGCGGCTGGCTGTTCACCCACGGCATCGAGGACTTCGCCGGCGGCACGGTCGTGCACATCAACGCCGGTGCCGCGGCGCTCGCCCTCGCGATCGTGCTCGGCAAGCGCAAGGGCTGGCCCAAGGAGGCCATGCGGCCGCACAACCTGGGCTACGTGATCCTGGGCACCGGGCTGCTGTGGTTCGGCTGGTTCGGCTTCAACGCCGGCTCCGAGCTGGCGGTCGACCAGACCACCGGCCTGGCCTTCATGAACACCCTGATCGCCACTGCGGCCGCCTCCGGCGCCTGGATCCTGGTCGAGAAGCTGCGTGACGGCCACGCCACCACGCTGGGTGTCG
>JBDSTJ010000330.1:0-11129 GCA_039928335.1 Streptosporangiaceae bacterium
TACGGTCCCGAGGCGGAGCGAGAGTAGCGGTCGAACAGAAGCCGGCCGACAGCCGCAGCGGCGAGGCCGCCGAGCATCCCGAGCATTCCCGCACACAGCCCCAGGACGACGCCTCCGCAGAGCACGACCGCACGCAGGTGCCCGTGTTCACCGCCGACCGCTGCGAGCAGGGCGAGCTCGCGTCGCTGCCGCCGGATGCCGACCGCGAACGCGGGACCGGCCAACAGAACGATCTCCAGCACGATCATCACTGCGATCAGCCCGGAGATCGCGATTTCGTCCTGTCCTCGGCTCGAGTGGTTGTTCCGCTGGGCCGGGGCGAGCTGGTCCTGGGCCGGTGGATGCTTGATCACCTCACGGGAGTTCACGGTCAGGCCCGACCTGTTGAGGCGCTGAACGTCCGTCCAGGTCACGGGCTTGCCGCGGACGACCAGCCAGCCCTGCGCGGGCCCGCCGCTCAGGATCGCTCCCGGGAGAGCCTGGACGACGGCGCCCTTCTGGTCGTTCGGGTCGGTCACATACCCGACGACCTTCTTCGGTGTGCCGAGCACGACGCTGTGGCCTAGGCGCAGGCCCCGGTCGCGCAGGGCGTGGGACACCGTGACCTCGTCCGGCGTGGCGGGGGCGCGGCCGTCGTCCAGCGACATCAGCCCGCTGGTCGCGGAGTCCCGCAGGTCGAACTCGCGGACCTTGATATCGCCGTTGTGCCACGAGGTCCGGCCCGCCCCGAGCTCCAGTACCCGGGTCCCCGAGCCGAGCTCGGTGCGGAGTTGCCGGGTGACCTCCTGGGTGGTCCACGGCCGGCCCTCGCGGCCGGTCGCCGACACCGGGCCGAATCCCTCGACCGGTTGGGCCACCGGTTGCCTGCCGCCACCCTGCACAGCGGCGTCGGCCTGACCCATCGTGCGGGGCAGCGCCTCAGTGGAGGAGAGCGTGGTCGTCCTCAAGACAACGACGAGGGCGACGATCGCCATGACCGGCAACCCGATCATCGCGAGGACGAGGGCGGTGCGCCCCTTGGCCCGCACGGCATCCCGGCGGGCGATGCGCAGCGTGGCGCGCAGAGCGCTCACTGGGTCTTCTCCAGCAGGGTCTCAGGGCCCTGGCGCGGTGGCGTGGAGTCGACGACGGACCCGTCGCGCAGGAACACCACCCGGTCGGCCCAGGCCGCATGCCGGGCCTCGTGGGTGACCATCAGGCAGGCCGCTCCGGCGTCGCACCTGGCCCGGAGCAGCCGCATCA
Organism: Streptosporangiaceae bacterium; assembly: GCA_039928335.1. Classification (GTDB taxonomy): domain Bacteria; phylum Actinomycetota; class Actinomycetes; order Streptosporangiales; family Streptosporangiaceae; genus Actinocorallia. The sequence continues at coordinate 1,243 of JBDSTJ010000330.1, forward strand.
CGTCCTCGCCGGTCTGGCTGTCCAGCGCTCCGGTCGGCTCGTCGGCCAGCACGAGGCGGCGGTCGCCGACGAGAGCACGGGCGATGGCGACGCGCTGCTGCTGGCCTCCGGACATCTCCTCGGGGAACCGGTCGGCGAGCTCGGTGATCCCGACCTCGGCCATCACGTAAAGCGCCTCGCGGCGGGCTGCACGGGTCCGTACGCCGTCGAGTTCGCGGGGAAGCATCACGTTCTCGGCGCCGGTCAGCGACGGGATCAGGTTGAGGTCCTGGAAGACATAGCCGACGGTCCGGCGGCGGGCGGTGGCCAGCGCCTTCAGTGGGAGCTGTCCGAAGTCGACTCCCTCCACGACGACCTTCCCCCGGGTGGGGCGGTCGAGGCCGCCGGCGAGGGTCAGCAGGGTGGACTTGCCGGAGCCCGACGGCCCCATCACGGCGACGAACTCCCCGGCCAGCACCGTCAGGCTGACCTCGCGCAGCGCGTGCACCAGGTTGGCCCCGCTCCCGTGGTCCCGGGAGGCCGCGGACAATTCGAGAACACTCATTTCGTCGACACCTTGTTCCCGGCGTTCCCGGCGTTCCCGGGGTTTCCGGGGTTTCCGTTGTCGTCAGCGACGGCAGGTGGGAGGGTCTCCGCGGTGACCGGGGGGCGTTCCCCGTGATCGGACAGTCGCAGCACGAAGGCTTCGCAGTGGTCCAGCCAGCGGATCTCCGCCTCGGCCCGGAAGATCATCGATTCGAGCACCAGCAGCCAAGCGGGTTCGCCGGCATCGACCTTGAGCCGGGTGAGATCCTGCATCGCGCGCAGGGTCGCCATCCGCTGGGCCTGCACGACCTCGCGAACGTCGACGCCAGGGCTGGTGAGCGCCATCGCCAGTTTGATGGCGAGTTCGTCGCGCGGCCGGTCGCCGCGTTCGATCGGGGTGGTGAACCAGCGGCGGAGTTCCTCGAGCCCGGCGGGGCTGATCCGGTAGACGAACCGGCCTTCGTCGTCGGCTCCGACTCGGACGGCGAGTTCGTCGCGTTCGAGCCGGTTCAGGGTCGTATAGACCTGCCCGATATTCAGCGGCCAGGTGGCACCGGTGGAGGACTCGAACTCGGCGCGCAGCTGGTAGCCGTAGCGCGGCCCCTGGGCGAGCAGGGCGAGCAGTCCATGACGAATCGACATATACTCAGTATGCATACTGAGTATGCGTACCGCAAGGCACGCGTGTCGCTGCGCAGATCATGGGAGCCGCCGCCGTAGCGTTCTCGGTTGTCCAGCCGAGCCCCCGGGGGAGCCAACGTGACACCGACTCTGAGCATCACCCGCGAGATCCTTCGCGTCTACGACCAGCGCTTTCTCGAGGTGGACCGGCCGGTCCGCCGACAGCTGGTCGCCAGTGGAAAGAGCATGCTGGGCTGTCTCCTCACCGAGACCGTCCGCCAGGCTCTGCCCGAGGGCGCGCGCCTGCGCGCCTTCTGCATCGAGAACGAGCTCTTCGACGAACTGGAACGGCTCATCGCCGACGACGTCGCCGGGCACCGCGAGGGAGCGGTCGTCGTCGGCGGCCGGGTCTACGCCGTCTACCCCTATCTGCGCGGCGTCCCGCGCCAGGACGCCGACATCACCGCCGAGGTCGGCGTCGAGCACGCCCTGACCTCGCTGGCCTGGGACAGGGACGTCCTGCGGGTACGGGGCAGGGCCGCGATCGACCGCGTCCAGGCCCGCGACACCGCGGTCGAGCTGGTCCTCGGCAACGGCAAGGAGGAGCACCGGTTCGCCGCCGACCGGACCGACACCGGTTTCGAGGCCCTCGTGCCGATGCCCGCACCCGGTACCTGGGCCGTCCAGGTGTCGGTGTGCGCACTCGGGCTCACCCGGACCGCGCCCTTCGGGGCCGTGCGGGACGAGGAGTTCCGTCCCCCCAAGGTCCGGCCGGGTGTCGAACTGGCCCTCGCGGGTGATCTCGTCATCACCCCCGCCGGCACGCCCGCACCTCCGCGCAGGTCGCTGTCCGCCCGGATCCTCGGCCGTTGATCGATCATGAAACGGTCCGGTGGGTCGGAATCGGGAGGTAGCGGCGCGGGGCGGGGATAGACTCATCTCAGGCGCGGACACGAGGGCGTGACGCGGCTCCACCTGCATCGACTCACCCCAAGGATTCTCAGTTGAGCAAGCCTGTCGTCCTCGTCGCTGAAGAACTGTCCCCGGCCGGCATCGCCGCGCTCGGAACCGATTTCGAGGTCCGCTATGTGGACGGTGCCGACCGCGCCGCCCTCCTCCCGGCGGTCGCCGACGTCGACGCTCTGATCATCCGCAGCGCGACCAAGGCCAACGCGGAGGTCTTCGAGCACGCCAGGAAGCTGCGGGTGGTCGCGCGGGCCGGCGTCGGCCTGGACAACGTCGACGTCGAGGCCGCCACCAAGGCCGGCGTCATGGTCGTGAACGCGCCGACCTCCAACATCGTGACCGCGGCCGAGCACGCCATCGCGCTGCTGCTCGCCACGGCCCGCAAGGTCCCGCAGGGCCATGCCGCGCTCAAGGCCGGCACGTGGGCGCGGTCCAAGTACACCGGCGTCGAGCTCCAGGGCAAGACCGTCGGCGTCCTGGGCCTGGGCCGGATCGGTGTCCTGGTCGCCCAGCGGCTCGCCGCCTTCGACATGAACGTCATCGCCTACGACCCCTACATCCAGGCGGCCCGCGCCGGCCAGCTCGGTGTGAAACTGGCCACGCTCGACGAGCTGCTGGCGGAGTCGGACTTCATCACCGTCCACCTCCCCAAGACCAAGGAGACCCTGGGCCTCATCGGCGACAAGGAACTCCACCAGGTCAAGCCCGAGGTCCGGATCATCAACGCGGCGCGCGGCGGCATCGTCGACGAGGCCGCCCTCGACCTGGCGCTGAAGGACGGCCGGGTGGCCGGGGCCGGCATCGACGTGTTCACCTCCGAGCCGTGCCTGGACAGCCCGCTGTTCGTGCACGACAACGTCGTGGTCACCCCGCACCTGGGGGCCAGCACGCACGAGGCCCAGGAAAAGGCCGGCACCCAGGTCGCCCAGTCGGTCAAGCTCGCCCTGTCCGGTGAGTTCGTCCCCGACGCGGTCAACGTCCAGGGCGGCGCGGTCGCCGAGGACGTCAAGCCCGGCCTGCCGCTGACCGAGAAGCTCGGCCGGATCTTCACCGGCCTCGCCGCCGGCATCCCGGTCCGCCTCGACGTGATCGTGCGCGGCGAGATCGCCCGCCACGACGTCAAGATCCTCGAGCTGGCCGCGCTCAAGGGCGTGTTCGCCGACGTGGTCGAGGAGACCGTCACCTTCGTCAACGCCCCGCTGCTCGCCGGCGAGCGCGGTGTGGAGGTCTCGCTGACCACCAGCGAGGAGAGCCCCAACTGGCGCAACGTCATCACGGTCAAGGGCACCATGGCCGACGGCGCGATCGTGTCGGTCTCCGGCACCCTGTCGGGCCCGCGCCACCTGGAGCGGATCGTGGAGATCAACGGCTTCGACGTGGAGCTGGCCCCGACCCCGCACATGGCCGTCCTGGGCTACGTCGACCGGCCCGGTGTCGTCGGAATCGTCGGCAAGCTGCTGGGCGACCTCAACGTCAACATCGCGGGCATGCAGGTCGGCCGGGACGCCAAGGGCGGCAAGGCCCTGACGGTGCTCACCATCGACTCCGCGATCGACCAGGACATCCTGGACACCATCGCCGCCGAGATCGGCGCGGGCATGTCCCGCCGGATCGAGCTCGCCGACTAGCGGTTGTTCGACGTCCTGTTTCGGGCGGCGACGGCCGGTAGAAAATCGCCCCCACCTGCGGGTCCCCACCTGCGGGCCGCTGAGGCGCTCGCGTGCCTCCACACCGGCGGTCCCGACCAGGTGGAAGGCGAGGACCAGATCTCCCGGCTGGTGTCGTCGTTGGGCACGCTGGGATCGCGGCCCGGCCACACCCGGACAGCTCTACCGGCCCCGGGGACGGGTTCAGGACGCCGTCCGCCGGGGTCAGGACGGTAGTCTGCGGCTCGCCGGTTTCGGGGAGCCGGCCGAGGCTGGCCTCGACCACGCTGAGATCGCGGTGCTGCTCGGGACGGGCGGATCCGACATCATCGGCGAACTGCGCGTCGTTACCGAGCGTCTGATGGGTCGGAGGCCGAGACGAACTGGCCGATCTGCTGGGAGACACAGGCGAGAGCTGAGGGCTGTTCGTGACGCGATGGGGAATCTACGCTCGTTCCGTGGGGACACTCTGGTCTTTCGCCGGCCGTGAGGCCGAGCTCGACCGCATTCGTGCGGCGTTGACAGCAGGCGACGGGGCCCTGGTCACCGGCCCGGACGGCGTCGGCAAGAGCAGGCTCCTCACCGAGGCGGGGCACCTCGGCCTGGACGGCCTGACCATGGTGCAGCCGCGGGCCGGTCAGGCGCTCTCCTCGCCCTTCGGGGCCTTCGCTCATCTGCTCCCGATCAGCGCGCCCGTCGAGGACGTGGCGCTCGGCGTGGAGACGGTGCTGGCCAGGGCCGGGTCGGGCGCGCTGCTGCTGATCGCCGACGACCTGCATGACTTCGACGAGCAGTCAGCGCTGCTGCTGCGCGGACTCGCCGGGTCCGGCCGGGCCCGGCTGCTCGCCTCGATGCCGGCCGGGGCCACGGCTCCGGCGGTGTTGGCCCCGGTCGTGGCCGCGCTCGTGCCGGTGCAGCTCGACCCGCTGCCCGCCGCCGACGTGCTGCGCGGGGCGGCCGACGAGGAGTCCACCGCACTCCTGGCCCAGGCCGCCGGCGGCGACCTGCGCCTGCTCGCCGCACTGCTGCGGGCGGGCCGGTCCACCGGGGTGTTCCAGGACGGGCACTGGACCGGGCCGATCCGGGGGACGCTTGAGGAGTCGCTGGCCAGGGCGCTGCTGCTCGGGATCGCGGGCCGGGCCCAGGAAGCCGAGACCGTGCTGTCGGAGGCCGTTCGGCGGCCCGAGGACTCCGCCCGTGCGGCGTTCGCCTGCGCGCGGGCCGCGAACCTGGCCTGGGGGCTGGGCCGGGACGAGGACGCCGACCGGGTGCTCGGCACCGCCCTTGACACGATCACCACCGACCGGGCCAGGCAGTGGGTCCTGGTGCAGAAGGCCACGGCCGCGTTGCACCGCGCCGACAGCAGGGCGGCGCTGGACCTGGCCGACGACGCCGCCGCGGTCATACCCCCGGACGGGGTCAACACGGGGCGGATCGCGGTCGTCGAGTCGCTGGCGGCAGCCCTCACCGGCCAGTCGACCGCGGCGCTGGAGAAGGTACGGACCGGGCTGTCGACCTCTGCGGACTGGGCTGTGCGGGCTCCCGAGTGCGGGCCGCTGCTGGAGTTCGCCCGCGCCAGTGTGTGGCTGTCGGTCGGCGACCTCGACGCGGCGGGCGAGCGCAGCGGGCCCGATGAGGACTCGGCAGCGCGCGCGGCCGTGCAGGCCCGGGTGCTGCGGGCGCGCGGGAAGATCCACGGAGCGCTGCGGCAGGGCTGGGACGGTGTGCGGATGCTGCGTGGCGAGCAGTCCCTGTTCGCCGGGCCCTGTCTGGGCGAGCTCGCCCACGCCGCCGCGCTGGCGGGTGATCTCGCGACCGCGCGGGACGCGCTGGCCGAGGCCGACCTGCGGGCGTTGCCGACGCTGCGCGCGCTGTGGTTCCCGGTCGCGCTGGCCCGGCCCTGGCTGCTCGTCGCGCAGGGTGCGGTGGGCGCGGCGGTGCACGGACTGCTCGACGCCGCTGCCGCCGCCGAGGCTCTGGAGCTGAGACCGTACGCGCTGGCGGCCCTGCATGACGTCGTCCGGCTCGGGGCCGCGGGTGTGGTCGCGGACCGGATCGCGGCGCTGGCCGAGGACGCCGAAGGTGATCTCGCCCCGCTCTGCGCCCGGCACGCCGAGGCCGCCGCGGCGGGGGACTGGTCGGGGCTGATCGGGGCCTCGTTCGAGTTCGAGGAACTCGGGATGATGCTGCACTCTGCCGAGGCAGCCGCGCAGGCCGCCGAGGTGCACTGGGACCGGGGGCAGGCCGCCGCGGCGGGAACCCGGGCCTGGGTCATGGTGCAGCGCTGCGACCAGGTGCGGACCCCCGCGTTGCGCACGGCGGCGGTGCCCGACCTGACCCGGGTCCAGTACGAGATCGCGGAGCTGGTGGCCTCGGGGGTGAGCGAGACCGCGATCGCCGAGCAGGTGTCGCTGCCGGTCCGGGCGGTTGCCGACCAGCTCGTCGAGATCTGCCAGCGGCTGGGCGTCTCGGGACCGGATCGGTTGTCGGTGCTGCTGTCCCCGGCCGAGTGATCGGCGCCGAGCTGCCGAGCCGAGCTACCGAGCCGAGTTACCGAAAGGTCTCAGCCGTCCTAGCCAGGCCTCAGCCTTCCTAGAAAAGGCCTCAGCCGTCCTAGAATGTGAGATGGATGACCAAACGGTGAGACGTGTGCACTAGGCTGCCGTCATGGCATCCCGCAACATTCGACTCGCAGTCGTCGCAGGCGACGGCATCGGCCCCGAGGTGGTCGCCGAGGGTCTCAAGGTCCTCGAGGCCGTCGCCGGCCGGCATGGTCTCACCATCGAGCAGACCCCGTACGACCTGGGGGCGGCCCGATGGCACCGCACCGGTGAGGTCCTCCCGGACGAGGTCCTCGCGGAGATCAAGGGCCAGGATGCCATCCTGCTCGGCGCGATCGGCGACCCGACCGTGCCCAGCGGCGTGTTGGAACGCGGGCTGCTGCTCCGCCTGCGCTTCGAGCTCGACCACTATGTGAACCTCCGGCCGGTCAAGCTGTTCCCGGGCGTGCAGACCCCCCTCGCGGGCGTCACCACCGAGGACATCGACATGATCGTCGTCCGGGAGGGCACCGAGGGCCCCTACACCGGGGTCGGCGGCGTGATCCGCAAGGGCACCCCGCACGAGGTCGCCACCCAGGAGAGCGTCAACACCGCCTTCGGTGTCGAGCGCGTCGTCCGGTACGCCTTCGAGATCGCCCGCACCCGCCCGCGCAGGAAGCTGACGCTGGTGCACAAGGACAACGTGCTGACCTTCGCCGGTGAGCTCTACCAGCGGATCCTGCGCGAGGTCGGGGCCGAGTTCCCCGAGGTGACCACCGACTACGTGCACGTCGACGCCGCGACGATGTTCTTCGTCAGCCAGCCGCAGCGTTTCGACGTGATCGTCACCGACAACCTGTTCGGCGACATCATCACCGACATCGGCGCGGCCATCGCCGGCGGCATCGGGCTGGCGGCCTCCGGCAACGTCAACCCCGACCGGACCGCCCCGTCGATGTTCGAGCCGGTCCACGGCAGCGCCCCCGACATCGCGGGCCAGGCCAAGGCCGACCCGACCGCCACAATCCTGTCGGTCGCCATGCTCCTGGACCACCTGGGCGTCCCCGAGGCGGCCCGCAAGATCGAACAGGCCGTCGCCGCGGACCTCCTCGAGCGGACCGGCCCGCGCTCGACCAGCCCGCGCTCGACCGGCCCGCGCTCGACCAGTCAGGTCGGCGACGACATCACCAAGCGAGTACTCGGCTGAGGCGCGCCTGATGGTGTGCGAGCTCGGGGGCCAGCCCCCGAGTCCCGTCACACCTCCTGCTGGAGACTCCTTGGTCGAAGACCAGTGGCCGAACAGCCGGGCGCGCCTCACGGGGCGGGCCCGGCTTTTTTCGATGGTCGGGCCGTCCCGGAAATGCAGCGCCGCCAACGAGAGACGACAATGGGAAATGCCGGTATCGTCGCATGCCGGATCCGGGAGAGGTAACGACCATGAATTTTGACATCAAGCTCGCTGACCAGCGTGTTTCCGACGCGGACCGTGAACAGCGGCTGGCCTCGCCCGGTTTCGGGCGGGTGTTCACCGAGCACATGATCACGGTCGAGTGGAACGCCTCGGACGGCTGGCACGACGCGCGACTCCAGCCCTATGGTCCGCTCTCGCTCGACCCGGCGACCAAGGTCCTGCACTATGCCCAGGAACTGTTCGAGGGCCTCAAGGCCTACCGGCAGCCCGACGGCTCGATCGTCAGCTTCCGGCCCGGTGCGAACGCGGCCCGCTTCAACGCCTCGTGTGAGCGCATGGCGATGCCGCCGATCCCCGAGGACGTCTTCGTCGAGGCCCTGGAACTGCTGGTCTCCACCGACCGCGACTGGGTGCCGACCCAGGAGGGCCACAGCCTCTACCTGCGGCCCTTCATGATCGCGACCGAGGTGGGCATGGGCATCAACGCCCCGTCCAGCACGTACCTCTTCTGCGTGATCGCCTCCCCGTCCGCGACGTACTTCTCCGGCGCGATCCGGCCGGTCTCGGTCTGGCTGTCCCAGGACTACACCCGGGCGGCCGTCGGCGGCACCGGCGCGGCCAAGTGCGGCGGCAACTACGGCGCGGCCTTCGTCGCCCAGCAGCAGGCCCTCGCCGAGGGCTGCGACCAGGTCGTCTGGCTCGACGCGGTCGAGCACCGCTGGATCGAGGAGATGGGCGGGATGAACATCTTCTTCGTGTACGGTTCCGGCGCCGACGCGCGGATCATGACCCCGGCCCTGACCGGCACGCTGCTGCCCGGCATCACCCGCGACTCGCTGCTGAAGCTCGCCCCCGAACTCGGCATCAAGGTCACCGAGGACCGGATCAGCGTGGAGGAGTGGCAGGCCGGCTGCGCCTCCGGCGAGATCACCGAGACGTTCGCGTGCGGCACCGCCGCAGTGATCACAGCCGTCGGCAAGGCCAAGGGCCCCGACGGCTCCTGGATGATCGGGGACGGTGAGCCGGGACCGGTCACCAAGCGACTCCGCGAGGAGCTGGTCGGCATCCAGTACGGTTCGCAACCCGACCCGCACAGCTGGATTCGCAAGCTGGCCTGAGGCCGTCCGCCGCCGCATCGGTCTCGCATGTCGAGACCGGTGCGGCGTCTCGCATGTCGAGACCGGTGTGACGGACGGGTGGACGGTGTGGCACACTGAACCTGTTATGAGCACCGGGACGATCATTATCGACTGGCGCGTCGGCTAGGAATCAGATCCCGCCGACGCGCAGACCTCTCACGTCCGTGAGGGGTCTTTTTGTTTGGCCGGGAACTCCTCATCCAAGGGAACAACCATGACGCTGAACGACGGCTTCCACGTCTACGACACCACGCTGCGCGACGGCTCCCAGCAGGAGGGCCTCAACCTCAGCGTCGCGGACAAGCTCGTCATCGCCCGGCACCTGGACTCGCTGGGCGTCAGCTTCATCGAAGGCGGCTGGCCCGGCGCCAACCCCAAGGACACCGAGTTCTATCGGCTGGCCCGCACGGAACTCGACCTCAAGCACGCGCAGCTCGCCGCGTTCGGCGCGACCCGCCGGCCCGGCACGAAGGCCGCCGACGACCCTCAGGTGGCCGCCCTGCGCGACTCCCAGGCTCCCGTTGTCACGCTCGTGGCCAAAAGCCACGACCGACATGTGGAGCTGGCCCTCCGTACGACCCTGGCAGAGAATCTCGCGATGATCCGCGACACCGTCTCCCATCTTCGCGCGGAGGGCCAACGCGTTTTCGTCGACGCGGAGCACTTCTTCGACGGCTTCAAGGCCAATCAGGAATACGCGCTGGAGGTCGTCCTGGCCGCGGCTGAGGCCGGCGCGGACGTGATCGCGCTGTGCGACACCAACGGCGGGATGCTCCCCGACGAGCTCGCCGACGTCGTCCACCAGGTGGTCGGCGCCGGGGCCCGGGTCGGCATCCACTGCCACGACGACTCCGGCTGCGCCGTCGCCAACACGCTCTCGGCGGTCAGGGCCGGCGCGACCCACGTGCAGGGCTGCGCCAACGGCTACGGGGAGCGCAGCGGAAACGCCAACCTGTTCACCGTCGTCGGCAACCTGCAGCTCAAGCGGGGCATGCGGGTCGTCACCGACGCCCAGCTCGCCGAGATGACCCGGATCGCG
>JBDSTJ010000331.1:0-2920 GCA_039928335.1 Streptosporangiaceae bacterium
CGCCGGCGGCGAGCAGCAGCCCGGCGACGGTCACACGGGCACCGGGGCAGCGGGGGCGGCGGCGTGGATGGGTCCCTGCGTGCTGCCGAGGGGCATGCCGGAGCCGCCCCACCGCGCCTGCACGAGCTCGGCGGCGATCGAGACCGCGGTCTCCTCGGGGGTGCGCGCGCCCAGGTCCAGCCCGATCGGCGAGCGCAGCCTGGCCAGTTCGGTGGAGCTCAGCCCGGCCTCGCGCAGTCGCGCCAGGCGGGTGTCGTGGGTACGCCGGGAACCCATCGCGCCGACGTAGCAGGCCCGGGTCCGCAGGGCGATCTCGAGCAGCGGGACGTCGAACTTGGGATCATGTGTCAGCACGCAGATGACGGTCCGCTCATCGACCTCGATCCGCGCCAGGTAGCGGTGCGGCCAGTCGACGACGACCTCGTCGGCCTCGGGGAACCGCCGGGCGGTGGCGAAGACCGGCCGGGCGTCGCAGACCGTCACGTGGTAGCCGAGGAACTTGCCGGTACGGGCCAGGGCGGACGCGAAGTCGATCGCCCCGAACACCAGCATGCGCGGCGGCGGCACGAACGACTGGACGAACACGGTCAGCTCGTCGAGCCGCCGTTCGCCGTGCCGCCCGTAGTGTCGCCGGCCGGTCAGGCCCTGGGCCAGCATCCCGCGGGCGTCGTCGTCGAGGGCCTCGTCCAGCCGGTCACCGGCTCCCAGCGAACCCGCGGTGCGGTCGGGCCAGATCACCCTGCGCGCACCCGGGACGCCGGGGCCTCCGACGACGGTGGCCATCGCGACCGCCTGTCCCTTGCGGAGGGTGGCGACGACCTCGGCGAACTCCGGGAAGACCGGTTCGACCAGGATGTCGAGCACTCCCCCGCAGGTCAGTCCGACCGCGAAGGCGTCCTCGTCGCTGACCCCGTAGCGCTCCACGACCGGCGTCCCGGTGGCGAGTACCTCCCGGGCCAGCTCGTACACCGCGCCTTCGACGCACCCGCCGGAGACGCTCCCGACGACCTCGCCGCCGACCGACACCGCCATGGCCGCTCCGGGCGGGCGGGGCGCACTGTTCAGGGCCCCGACCACGGTGGCGAGCGCGAAGGGCTCTCCGGCGTCGTGCCAGGCCATGAGCTCTTCGGCGATCTCCCTCATGGTTTCAGGTTAACCGGCGCTGACCTGCTGGGATCGTGTGTGATCCGCCGAAGGGGGGCCGCCGGGGTCCTGCGGACTTCGTATAATCCGTTCTATAATCCTAAAAGACGATTGACTTGATAGGGAATCGCGAGGGACCGGATGCCTGACGACCTCACCGGCGAAGCGGCCTACGACTGGCTGCGCGAGCTCCAGCGCACCGACCATCTTCGCCGGCACGGTGGCGGCGACGCGGAGATGCGCTGGGCGTCGATGCGCGGCCTGGGCCACCACACCCCGGCCGACCGGTTCTTCGTCCGCAGCCACACCGGGACACCCGAGATCGACGTCCGGACCTGGACCCTGCGGCTGCACGGCTCCGGCCTGCGCAGGCCGGCCGAGTTCGGCTACGAGGACCTGCTCGGGATGCCCGCCGAGTCGATGACGGCGTTCATCGAATGCACCGGCAACGGCCGCAGCTACTACACGAGCCAGCAGAACCAGCGGGTCGAGGGCACCCCGTGGGGGCTGGGCGCGATCGGCGTCGCACGCTGGCGCGGGGTCAGGCTCTCGACGGTGCTGGAACGCGCCGGGATCAGTGACGCCGCCGTGGACCTGATGCCGACCGGCCTCGACCGGCCCTACCTGCACCACGGCCATGTCCGGCGGCCGATTCCGGTCGCCAAGGCGCTCAAGGACGTCCTGCTGGCCTATGAGATGAACGGCGAGACCCTCACTTCCGAGCACGGCTATCCGATGCGGGTGGTGGTCCCCGACTGGGTCGGGATCGCCTCCATCAAGTGGGTCGGCGACATCGAGGTCTCCGAACGGCCGCTGCACTCTCCGTGGGACACCGACTTCTACCGGCTCTTCGGCCTTGGCCACCCGGCCGAGGGCAGCGCGCCGCTGACGGTCATGCCGGCCAAGAGCGCCTTCGAGCTCCCGCACGACGCCAGGCTCACGGTCGGCTGCGACCATGTGCTGACCGGCCGGTCCTGGTCGGGCCGGGGCGCGATCCGGCGGATCCAGGTCAGCACTGACGAGGGCCGGACCTGGCGGGACGCCCAGATCCGCGGACCGCGGCTGCGGCACACCTGGACCGAGTGGGAGTGTCCGTGGCGGCCCGCCACCCGCGGGCCGCACACCCTCATGGCCAAGGCCACCGACGAGACCGGAGTGACCCAGTCCCTCGGCGCTCCGTACAACACCAAGGGCTATCTGTTCGGCGCGGTCGTCCGGCACCCGGTCCAGGTGATCTAGGCGACCCAGCGCACCCGGGAGGTGCCCACCGGCGGCCGGCCGTTGACCCACCGGAGCGAGGGGTTCTCTACCCGATCATGGTTCGCGGGCCTCGCCGTACTGGACGAGGAGCTCCCTGACCTCGCGTACGGCGACCTTCGCGCGCTCGCCCTCCGAGCCCTGGATGCCCATCGCGCCGATCGACTCGCCGTTGGCGAGATCGAGCGTGGGCCACGGGTCGCCGGGCTGCAGGTTGATCCGGACGATCTCGGCCCACTCGTAGCGGTGGGTGCGGACCACGTTGACGACCGTGAGGCCGCGGGCGTCCGCGGTGAGCCGGCACCGGCCGATCAGGCAGAGGATCCCGGCGACCAGCCCGCCGAACAGGATCAGGCCGACCTTGTCGATCACCCCGAACGGCGGCGGGACGACGATGGCGAGCACCACCATCATGACCATGATGATGCTCGCCATCGTGTAGGCGATGGCCCGGCTGCGCCGGGGCCGCCAGGTGGTCACGTCAGTCAATGATCTTGGAGATCGGGATCTCGAGGATGTC
>JBDSTJ010000332.1:0-4289 GCA_039928335.1 Streptosporangiaceae bacterium
CAGCACCTGCCCGGTCTCCGGCAGGTCCGTCACGGTGTCCGGTTCGCCGGCCTGCTCCGGGATGGTCTGGATGGCCTTGGTGGACTCGCGGACGATGCCGTCGAGCATCAGCCCCGCCTCGTGGGCGGTCAGCCGCAGGTCGGGGTCCTTGGTCAGCAGGCCGTCGATCACCGCCTGGAGCGGGCCCGAGTGCGGGGCACGGGCCGGCTCCTCGGTGATGATCGCGAGCAGGGCGGCCATCGGCTCGGGCCGTTCGTAGGGCGACCGGCCCTCGACCATCGCGTACAGGGTCACTCCGAGCGACCACAGGTCGGACGCCGACCCGGTCTCCCGGCCCCGGGCCCTCTCGGGTGCGATGTAGGCAGGCGACCCCATGACCAGGCCGGTGGCGGTCAGGGTCGCGTCGCCGGCGGCGGTCGCGATGCCGAAGTCGGTCAGCACCGCCCGGTCGCCGGGGGCGAGCAGCACGTTGGACGGCTTCACGTCGCGGTGCAGCACCCCCGCCTCGTGCGCGGCGTGCAGGGCGCTGAGCATCTGACGCCCGATCAGCGCGGCCCGCAGATAGGGGAGCGGGCCCTCCTTCTTGATGACCTGGTCGAGGGAGCGGGTCTTGATGAGCTCCATCACGATCCACGGCCGGTCGTCCTCTTCGACGACGTCGTAGACGGTGACCACGCCGGGGTGGGCGAGGCGCGCGGCGGTCCTGGCCTCGCGGAAGGTGCGGCGATGCTGGAGTTCGCGCTCCTCGTCGCTCAGCCCGAACGGGAGGATGACCTCCTTGACGGCGACGTCGCGGCCCAGCACTTCGTCATGGGCCTGCCAGACGGTGCCCATGCCACCACGTCCGACCTGAGTGTGCAGGCGATACCGTCGCGCCAGCAGCCGGTCATCGGGAGTCTCGTTCGACATTGAAACGACCATATCCATAGTCGGAGGGGCATAGCGGCACGGTGGATAGGACATCTGCCCGCTCTGTTGCGTTAGATGTTTCCACGTGTCGGAGAGTTCGCGCGTAACAAGAGATCATCAGTATGAAATTGGGTACGCAGGGTGACGGGGGAAACATGCGGAACGGTTGGGCGAGGGTGACGGCAGCGATGCCGGTGGTGGTCTTCTGGTACATCAGGCTGTCCGGCATCGTCTCCATTCTGGCCTGGCTGTCCCAGGGGCTGATCCTCAGCCTGACCGGATTGTGGGCGCTGCGCTGGATCGGCTACCTCGGCTGGGTCCCCAGCCTCCCCTACGGCCTCCTCCTGATCCTTCTTTCCTACGGGATCAGGCGGCGCAAGAAGGCGGCCTGGCGGATCGTCTGCATCCTGTTCAGCCTGATCTTCCTGCTGGCGCTCGGCACGGCACTGCAGAACGACGGTGGCGGCGGCGAGATCGCCACCACGGTCGCCTTCGGCGTGGCGTTGGTCCTGCTGCTGTCCTCCCGCCGCGAGTTCAACACCCTGCCCGACCGCGCCAACCGGCGGCTGGCACTCACCGTCTTCGTGGGTTTCCTGCTGTTCGCCGTGGTCATCGGCACCGTGCTGGTCCTGCTGACCGACCGCAACAGCCTCGGCGGCGGGTGGACCTACCCGTTCTACGCGCTGCTGCAGACCGCGCTCGGCGCGGCGATCACCGGCAATCCGATCGACGTGGACGTGCCCGGCTGGGTCGACGGCATCCTCGGGATCATGGGCGGAACCCTGCTGTTCTTCACCGTGTGGGCCCTGTTCAAGCCCGCCCGGGGTGAGGCGATTCTCACCCCGGAGGAAGAGCTGCCGGCCCGGACGCTGCTCGCTGAGTACGGCGACCAGGACTCCCTCGGCTACTTCGCGCTCCGCCGCGACAAGGACGTGTTCCTCGCGCCCAACCACCGCGCCGGGATCTCCTACCGGGTCGAGGGCCCGGTGTGCCTGGCCAGCGGCGACCCGCTGGGCGATCCCGAGTCCTGGGACGGGGCGATCTCGGCTTGGCTGGCGATGTGCAGGGCGCACGCGTGGCTGCCCGGGGTGATGAGCGCCAGCGAGCGCGCCGCCCGGGCCTACCGGCGGCACGGCCTGGACGCCCTGGAACTGGGCGACGAGGCCATCATCGAGGTCGACCACTTCAACCTCGACGGCCGGGAGATGCGCCAGGTCCGCCAGGCGGTCCGCCGGGTGCAGCGGGCCGGCTACTCCACCCGGATCCGCCGGCACGGGCAGATCCCGGCCGCCGAGATGCAGGCCCTGATCGACGACGCGGAACGCTGGCGTGACGGCGCGACCGAGCGCGGGTTCTCGATGGCGCTGAGCCGGCTCGGCGACCCCGCCGACGGCCGCTGCGTGATGATCGAGGCGTTCGCCGCCGACGGTGAGCGCAAGGGCATGCTGAGCTTCGTCCCGTGGGGCCGCAGCGGCCTGTCGCTGGATCTGATGCGCCGGGACCGGACGGCCGAGAACGGCCTCAACGAGTACCTGGTCGCGACGCTGGTGGCCGACGCCGGCAGCGTCGGCGTCCAGCGGATCTCGCTCAACTTCGCGGTGATGCGCTCGGTGTTCGAGCGCGGCACCCAGATCGGCGCCGGCCCCATGCTCCGGCTCGGCTACGGCGTCCTCTCGTTCGCCTCCCGGTTCTGGCAGCTGGAGTCGCTGTATCTGGCCAACGCCAAGTACCACCCCGACTGGCTGCCCCGGTTCATCTGCTTCGAGAACTCCCGCGACGCCGTCCGGATCGGCCTGGCCGCCGCCCGCGCCGAGGGTTTCCTGCCGACCTTCTTCAAGCCGCAGCTGGTGGCACCGCTGCCCTCACCCGAGCTGATCGCCGCGATCGAGGCCGCCGAGGAGGCGGTCGAGGCCCGCCGGTCCCCGCACCGCAGGCTGTCGGAGCAGGAACGGGTCAGGCACGAGAAGCTCGACCGCCTCCGCGAGGCCGGAATCGACCCCTACCCGCTCGGCTTCGACCGCCGGGACCAGGCCGCGGAGATCCGCGCGCGGTTCCCGTCGCTGGCCCCCGACACCCACACCGGCCAGATCGTGGCCGTCGCCGGCCGGGTGGTGCTCTCCCGCGAGCACGGCGGGCTCTGCTTCGTCACACTGCGTGATGAGACTGGTGACCTCCAGCTCATGTTGACCGCAGACCACCTGCCCGACGGGGCGCTGCACACCTGGAAGACCCTGATCGACCTCGGCGACCAGGTCGGCGTCAACGGCGAGGTCGTCACCTCCCGGAGCGGCGAACTGTCCGTACTGGCCAGTTCATGGCAGCTCACCGCCAAATGTCTGCACCCGCTCCCGGCCCGGTCCGGGCTGAGCGAGGAGACCCGGGTCCGGCAGCGGTACGTCGACCTGATCGTCAACGACGAGTCCCGGCGCATGATCCGGGTCCGGGGCGCGGCCGTCGCCGCGGTCCGCGACTCGCTGCGCGAACGCGGTTTTCTCGAAGTCGAGACCCCGATGCTGCAACCGGTCCACGGCGGCGCGACCGCCCGGCCGTTCACCACCCGGATGAACGCCTACAACATGGAGCTGTATCTGCGGATCGCCCCCGAGCTCTATCTCAAGCGGCTGCTCGTCGGCGGCATCGGCAAGGTCTTCGAGCTCAACCGCAACTTCCGCAACGAAGGGGTCTCGCCCCGGCACAACCCCGAATTCACGATGCTGGAGGCCTACGAGCCGTACGGCACCTACGACACCATGGCCCAGCTGACCAGGACTCTCGTCCGCAACGCCGCCCAGGCCGCCCTGGGCACCACACTCCTCGACCGCGAAGGTCTCACCTTCGACCTCGCCGGACCCTGGGCCGAGATCACCGTGTACGGCTCGGTGTCGCAGGCACTCGGCGACGAACTGACCCCCGGCACCCCGCTGTCGGTCGTCCGGAGACACGCCGCCGCGGTGGCACTGGAGTTCGACCCCGAATGGGGCCAGGGCAGGCTCGTCCAGGAGCTGTTCGAGCTCCTCGTCGAACACACCCTGCAGAACCCGACCTTCGTCCGCGACTATCCCGCCGAGACGTCGCCGCTGACCAGACCGCACCGGTCCGACCCGCGCCTCGCCGAGAAGTGGGACCTGATCGTCGGCGGGATCGAACTGGGCACCGCCTACTCCGAGCTGATCGACCCGATCCTGCAACGGCAGCGCCTCACCGAACAGTCACTGCTCGCCGCCGGCGGCGACGCCGAAGCCATGGAACTCGACGAGGACTTCCTGCGCGCCCTCGAGTACGCGATGCCCCCCGCCGGCGGCATGGGCATGGGCATCGACCGCCTGCTGATCACCCTCACCGGCAAGAACATCCGCGAGACCATCCCCTTCCCCCTCGTG